>JAFPBM010000141.1 GCA_017424125.1 Clostridia bacterium
AACAGCATTAAGTAATTAAGGCTAAATTATAAAATAAGCGACTCTGCAAAGAGTCGCTTCTTGTTTATTTTTTATTGATACTTTTTGAATGTTTCGAAGTGCTTTTTCCACTCATCGGTTCCGTTCGGCGTAAAGGTTTTGATGTTTGTGCTGTTAATGATAACGTCCTTTGCCTCTGCCTCGTCTTTAATCATGCCAAACGAAAGCATTTGTACAACAATGTTACCTGTTACGGTAGCCTCTACAGGACCGGCTACAACGGTTTTGCCGCAAGCGTCAGCGGTCATTTGGCAAAGAAGTTCATCTTTGATACCGCCGCCAATCATATAGATTTTTTCAAACTTTTTGCCCGATATATTTTCAAGTTCTTCAATAGCCAAGCGGTATTTCATTGCAAGGCTTTGATAGATACAACGCAAAATTTCGCCCATTCCGTTTGGAACGTACTGACCTGTTTCTTTACAGTAGTTAACAACGCGCTTGGGCATATTTCCGGGAGGATTAAACACAGGTGCATCGGGGTTAATAAAGCATTTAAACGGCTCTGCTGCGCGAGCGGAGGTTTCCATCTCATCAAACGAAACATTAAGTCCCTGACGTTTCCATTCGCCACGTGACTGTTGGATAAGCCAAAGACCTATTATGTTGCGCAAATAACGGATTTTTCCGTCGTGTGCACCCTCGTTGGTAAAGCCAACGGCACAAGATTCTTCCGTTGTAATCGGCTCGTCATTTACCGTACCGAGAAGCGACCAAGTGCCGCAACTGATATATGCATAGTCCTTTTCCTTTGTGGGAACGGCACAAACTGCTGATGCAGTATCGTGTGTCGGAGCAGCAATAACGGGTACGCTTTCGCAATGCAGTTCTTCACAAATTTCGGGTAAAAGATTTCCGTAAACTTCTCCCGGTTTAATCATTTTGGGGAATAAATCTTTTCTTATACCAAGTTTATCGAGAAGTTCACAACTGATTTCTCTCTTTTTAGCATCAAGAATATTCGAGGTGGACGCGTTGGTGTATTCAAGGCGTTTTTCACCTGTGAGCATATAAGCAAAAAGGTCGGGCATCATCAAAACTGTTTCTGCCTGTGCCAAAACTTCGGGACGGTATTTTGTTAAATAATAAAGTTGATAAAGGGTGTTAAAATTCATCTTCTGTGTACCCGCAATGGAATAAATTTCCTTTTCGGGTAGTATAGAAAACACCTCTTCGGGAATTCCCTCGGTTCTTGCGTCGCGATAATGTACGGGGTTACATATAAGTTCGCCGTGTTTATTAATAAGACCGAAATCAACGCCCCAAGTATCGATTGCTATAGAATCAAATCCGCCATCTTGAACAGCGAGAACTATTCCCTGCTTAATTTCGTGGAAAAGTCTTAAAACATCCCAAGAAAGCATTTTTCCGACAAGAACGGGGTCGTTTGAAAAACGGTGGATTTCCTTTACGTCAATCTTTCCGTCTTTTAGTTCGGCAATCATTGCTCTGCCGCTTGAGGCGCCAAAATCAAATGCCAAAATTCTTTTTGAACTCATTTTTATTCCTCCGATAAATTTTGAATATTTTTTTAAATTGGTCACATAATATATTTGGGACCATAAAAGGAGTTGAAATATATGCTTGACAGAATTTGTCTTATCCTGACAATAATAGGTTCTCTTAACTGGGGAAGTGTTGGTCTGTTCCAGTTCGACATCGTTGCTTGGTTGTTCGGCGGTGCCGACGCGCTGATTAGCAGAATTATATACACCGTTATTGCCCTTGCGGGAGTATGGTGCATATCACTCCTCTTCAGAGAAAGAGAGCACATAGTCAAAGACGTTGACTAACAAATATGCGGCCCATCACTGATGGGCTGCTTTTGTTTTTTCTAACGATACGGTTTTATCTTTTGTATTAAAAACAATATCGCCATTTTCTGCCGTTGTGTACATAACTATACCGCGCTTTTTGATACGGTTGACAAACTCTTCATTCGGGAAAGAATAATCGTTATCTTTTCCACAAAAACAAACACAGTACTGTGGTGATACGGCATCCAAAAATTCGTCGCAGCCGCTGTTTTTACTTCCGTGATGTGACGCTTTTAGAATATTAAACCTTGAAATTACGTTATTGTCAAGCATTTTTCTCTCTTCAGTGCTTGAAATATCACCGCCAAAGAAAAACGTAAGTTCGTCACATTCAGCCCCTAAAACAAGCGAAGCATTGTTTTCGTTTGCGCTCTGTGGTGTCCACAAAACCGTAAAAGTTGCAGTGCCCATAACGATTTTATCGTTCTTCTTAAGGTAAACAACTTTCGTTTCTTTTCGGTCGGTAGCCGATATTATTTCCAAATAAAGCGGGTCTTCCCTGTCGCACACATCAGACAGGTATATATTCTTTACCGAAAAGTTTTCGAGAACCGTCAAAAGACCGCCGATATGGTCACTATGGAGGTGGCTTAAAACCACGCCTTCAATAGTATCAACACCGTAAAAACGGAGTTTCTTTTCAACCTTAAATCCATCGTCAACGTTGTTACCCGCATCAATAAGAAAGAATCTGCCATTGTTTTCAACCAGCGTACAATCCGCCTGTCCAACATCAAGAAAACGAACGGTGTTTTGCTTATCTTCTATAAAAGCGGATTGCAGTTTTCCGATATAGCCAAGACTATCAGCCAATATTACAATTACCAGCAATAAAACCGTAATTACAATCAGAAACAACGGATTCTTAAGTGGACGGTTATTGTTCATCTGACATAGCCTGACGTTCTTGCAGTTGTGCCCTTGTAATCAAGACCTGACGCGGTTTTGAACCCTCATACGGACCAACTATTCCGCGCTCTGCCATTTCGTCGATAATTCTTGCCGCACGGGCATAGCCGAGGCGGAGTTTACGCTGTAAAAGTGACGTTGATGCCTGTCCTGCATCGACAACAACCTCAATAGCGCTTTGGAGCATTGGGTCATCGCTCGGTCCGTCTTCAGGAAGCCCAGTTTTCTGTTTCTTTTCAACAGCCGCCTGTCTTTCAATTTCGTTCATAACATCTTCGTCGTAGGTTGTTGTGTGGTCGGCCTTTACGTATTCTACAACGTTTTCAACCTCTTCGTCGCTTACGAAACAACCTTGAACACGGTTGGGTTTAGTAGCACCGACAGGGTTAAATAACATATCACCGCGGCCAAGAAGTTTCTCTGCGCCACCGACATCAAGTATGGTACGGCTATCAACCTGTGAAGATACCATAAACGCAATTCTTGAAGGTACATTCGCCTTAATAAGACCCGTTACAACGTCAACAGAGGGACGTTGTGTTGCGATTATAAGGTGCATACCTGCGGCACGTGCCTTTTGCGCGATACGGCAGATAGATTCTTCTACCTCATTTGGTGCGGTCATCATAAGGTCTGCCAACTCGTCAATAATAATAACGATTTGCGGCATTTTTTCTATATCTTCATTAGTTTCAGAAAGTTTATTGTAACCTGCAAGGTCACGTACGTTGTTTTCGGCAAAAAGTTTATAACGTTTTTCCATTTCGGTAACCGCCCAACCGAGTGCGCCCGAGGCTTTTCTCGGGTCGGTTACAACAGGGACCAAAAGATGTGGAATTCCGTTATACACACCAAGTTCAACAACCTTGGGGTCAATAAGCAAAAGTTTAACCTCATCGGGCGTAGACTTATAAAGCAAACTTACAATTATCGAGTTTATGCAAACAGATTTACCCGAACCTGTAGCACCTGCAATAAGTCCGTGAGGCATTTTTGCGATATCCGCAACCACAACGTTACCCGCGATATCACGTCCGAGTGCTACCGTTAGTTTGCTTTTTGAGTTAGCAAAGGTCGGCGACTCAATAACCTCGCGAACGCATACGCTACAGGTGTTTTTATTTGGTACTTCTATGCCGACTGCGGCTTTGTTTGGAATAGGTGCCTCAATACGGACACCCGCAGATGCAAGGTTTAGCGCAATATCGTCGGCAAGGTTTGTAATTTTACTGATTTTTACGCCCGCACAGGGTTGAAGTTCGTATCTTGTAACGGCAGGGCCGCGACTGATATCGACAATACGCGTTTCAACGCCGAAACTTCTAAGCGTATCAACCAGGCGTGTTGCGGTGGAATCAAGGTCGGCACTTGCCGCTTGTGCATCCTCAAATTTCGGTTCGTTTAATAGCGAAATCGGCGGAATTCTATAACCTTCATCGGTTATGGAAATGCCGCTGCTGTTTTTAATAGTATTATCTGATTCCTGTTCTTTATTATCCTCTTTTAATTCAGATGCAGGTTCTTCAATTTTTGGTTTCTCTTCTGATTTAATAACTACGTCTTTTGTTTCAACGTCGTGATACGTGGCAACAACACGCTGTTGCATATCCGTCATATCTTCTTTAACGGGATTGCGTTCTACCGGTATATCATCAACGGGAATATCAATAAGACGGCTGTTTTTCTTGCGCTCTTTGATTTTACGCAACTGTTCTGCGGTATCGTCCGCCTTTTCTTCCTCTGTATCAAACGAAGAAATTCTCTCTGCGTAAGCGGTTTCTGCCTGTTCTTTAATTTTGCGAACAGAGCCAAACATTGCCTTAAACAACGCAATTAATGTAGTGCCGGTTATAAGCATTAAAAATACACAAGAAAGCAAAACAATCGTGATGCCTGCGCCGGTCTTACCAAACGCATTATAAATTGGCGTTCCTATAAGTGCGCCGAGGAAACCGCCTCCTTTAATTCCTAATGAATAGGAAGAAACAAGGTGATTCCAAAAGGTTGCGGCAGTATCGCGTTTTGTGAAAATATCTATTGCGGCGCCGATAAAAACGATAAGCAGTGACGACTCAATCACCTTTGCAGTCAGAGTACCGTAAAGTTTATCAAGCGCGTAAAGCACCGCAACCAAACCGATGAGGAACGGCAGAAAAATGGCACAAAAGCCAAATACACCAAACAAAAAATTATGTAAATGAAGCCACAGATTTTCGCCCTTTATGCATACAACAAAAAGCAAAAATACGGCAACCGCAAACCAAACGATTGACGAAACTTGTCGTCTTCCGTTTTTGATTTCACTTGAGCGTTTTTTGTTCTCAATAGCCGTTGCGGTAGAACTTTTTTTCGGCCTTCCCCTTTTTTTAGCAGGCATTTAGACATCTCCTTTTTATGTATATGCGCAAAACGCGCATTAATTATTTTTTTCAATCATTTCAGATAGACAAGTTATCGCATCCGACAGGTTACCAAGTTTATCGATAAGCCCTGTAGAAACGGCGTGCTGTCCCTCTATAACAGTACCCATATCGGTAACGAGTTCACCCGTGTTCATCATTAGTTGCACAAGCACGTTTTCGTCGATTTGGGAATTTTCAGTAACGAACTTTGTAATTCTGTTTTGCATACGCTCAAAATAATTAAGCGTTTGCGGCACGCCGAGCACGAGACCATTCGTTCGCACGGGATGAATAGTCATTGTAGCAGAACGCACTATAAATGAACGTTTTGCCGCAACGGCAAGCGGGACACCGATTGAATGACCGCCACCCAAGACAAGTGAAACCGTCGGTTTTTTCATACCTGCAATGAGTTCTGCAATCGCAAGACCGGCCTCAACGTCGCCACCAACGGTATTAAGAATTATAAGCAGACCGTCAATATCCGTCGACTGTTCTATGCTGACAAGTTGAGGTATAACGTGTTCATACTTGGTAGTCTTACTTTGCGGCGGTAATATTGAATGTCCCTCAATTTCACCTATAATCGTTAGACAATATATTTTGTGTTTTCCGTCAAACGTGGTGATTGAGCCCGAATCTTTAATATGCTCCAGCGTATCGTTTTCTTTATTTTCATTTTCATTATTCATAAGTTTTCCCTCCACAAACTATTGTTTGAGAAAAACTTACAAACATACACAATATATTATACTATTATATTTTATATATTTCAAGCAATAAATAAAGGGTAGTAAAAACCACCCTTTATTTTTTAGATAATATATTTTCCGTCTTTGTAATCGCAAGTGAGCGTATCCCCTGATTTTATACTGCCGTCAAGCATTTTTTCGGATAACATATCTTCGATGTTGGTCTGAATCGCTCTCTTTAACGGACGCGCACCGTAAATCTCGTCAAAGCCCGCATCTGCAACGGCAGATATTGCCTCTTTAGTAAATGAAACGGTAATACTCAAATCTGACATACGCTTTTGCAAAGACGTAAGCAATTTTTCCGCAATCGACACGATATCATCATGCGACAATTTGTGGAAAACGATAATATCGTCAATTCGGTTAAGCATTTCAGGACGGAATTCTTTTTTAAGTTCAGATAGAACTTCTTCTTTTATAACCTCGTTTGATTTTGTGATTTCCGACGATTCACCAAAACCAAATGCCGCTTTTTTCTCGGTTATAAGGCGTGCGCCGATGTTGGACGTCATAATTATAACGGTATTTTTGAAGTTAACCTTGCGTCCTTGCGAATCGGTCAATATACCGTCATCAAGAATTTGCAAAAGGATATTAAATACATCGGGATGTGCCTTCTCAATTTCATCAAACAAGACGACAGAATATGGTGAACGACGCACAAGTTCGGTCAGTTGTCCACCTTCGTCAAAACCGACGTATCCGGGTGGTGAGCCAATCAAACGCGAAACAGTATGTTTTTCCATATATTCCGACATATCGAGACGAATCATAGCGTTTTCACTGCCAAACATCGCTTCTGCCAGAGTTTTGCAAAGTTCGGTTTTACCGACACCCGTAGGTCCTAAGAATATAAATGAGCCTATGGGGCGTTTGGGGTCTTTAAGCCCTACTCTGCCCCTGCGGATTGCACGCGAAACCGCCGAAACCGCCTCACTTTGACCAACAATTCGTTCGTGCATAACGTCCTCAAGACGAAGAAGTCTTGCGCTTTCTTCTTCGGTTAACTGCTGTAGCGGTATTCCCGTCCAACTTGACACAATATCGGCAATTTCGATTGCAGTTACAGCCCCTGAAATACGCTCTTTATCATCGTTCCATTTATCCTTAAGTGCGCAAAGTTCTTCCCTGAGTTCTTTTTCTTTATCGCGCAGTTTTGCCGCTTTTTCAAAGTCTTGCGAATTGACAGCGGCGGTTTTTTCGGTATCGAGTTCAGATATTTTTTCTTCGAGTTCCTTAAGTTCGCTCGGTGCGGCAAAAACCTTAAGACGCACGCGTGATGCCGCCTCGTCAATAAGGTCAATTGCTTTGTCAGGTAAAAATCTGTCCGCAATATAGCGCGAGGAAAGTTTAACCGCCTCTTCAAGCGCTTCGTCGGTTATACGGACGCCGTGATGCGCCTCATATTTATCGCGTAAACCTTTTAGGATTAAAAGCGCATCCTGTTCATCGGGTTCTGCTACGTTTACGGGTTGAAAACGTCTTTCAAGGGCGGCATCTTTTTCAATATTTTTACGGTATTCCGATATTGTCGTAGCACCGATAACCTGTAAATCACCGCGAGCAAGCGACGGTTTTAATATATTTGCCGCGTCGGTTGAACCCTCTGCCGAACCCGCGCCGATTATGGTGTGCACCTCGTCGATAAAGAGGATAATATCCTTGTTTTGCAAAACTTCGTCTATAACCGATTTAATACGTTCCTCAAAATCGCCTCTATATTTCGTTCCTGCGACCATTCCCGTTAAATCGAGCGATATTATTCTCTTTGAATTTAAAACGTCCGGCGCCTCATTATTAGCGATTTTTAGCGCCAAACCTTCGGCTATTGCGGTTTTGCCTACACCGGGTTCGCCGATTAAACAAGGATTGTTTTTAGTTCTGCGGCAAAGGATTTGTATAACACGTTCAATCTCCTCACTTCTGCCGATTACGGGGTCAAGCGAGCCCGATTTTGCCTCAGCAGTAAGGTCTCTGCCGTATTTTTCTATTGTCGGCGTTTTTTTGCCGCTTTTATTATCAGTTTTAGATTTTTGGGTATGCGTACCGCCCTCAACATCGACACCAACAGTATTCATAAGTTCACTTGTAAGCGATGCGGCATCAACGTCTAATTCACCTAAAAATCTGATAGCATAGTTATCGCCATCGCTTAAAATCCCAAGCAAAATATGTTCCGTGCCAACAAAACCGTTAGAAAAGTTTTTTGAAAGCGAAATCGCCGCCTCCACCACCCTTTTGGCACGTGGCGTAAGATTTTCGGGCGTGAGGTTGGTCGGTGTGCCGACACCTATTGTGGAAGAAAGTAAATTATCAATTTTTTCCTCTGTAACACCTTTGCTATTCAGCACGCTTGCGGCAACACCGCCGCCAACACGCAAAAGTCCTAATAAAATATGTTCACTTCCAACATAGGTGTGTCCCATCGTTTCTGCGGCATTTATTGCCAAGTTTAAGGCTTCATTTGCTTTTTCTGTAAAGCCGTTAAAATTATATCTCATAAAATCACTCCAAGTGTTCTCTTACAATTTTAGCGCGACAAATATCGCGGTCGTCGGGTGACATCAAACCGTTCAGTTTCTGCAACATAAACGGCTGACATTCCACAAGCAGACGCATTGGCAAAGTTTTATCTATATCTATTATACCCATAGAAGCACCGAGTTTAATCCGAGAGATTAGTTGCATCATCTCTTCACTTGACAGAATTCTTTGGTATTTAAGTATTCCGTATGCACGCATTACGTTATCTTCAAGTGTAATTTTGTTTATTGCAGCGCGGTCAAGATTTTCTTTTTTTATAATCTGCATTGTGATTGATTTAAGGTTATCAAGCGCCGCTTTTTCGGATATTCCAAGTGTTATTTGGTTTGAAAGTTGGTAAAGCGCGGCGGAAGATTTTGAGCCTTCTCCATAAAGTCCGCGCACCGTTAGACCGAATTTTGATGCCGATTCACTTATAACCGAAAGTGTACCGTTGTTTGACGTAACAGGCAAGTGCAACATAACCGAAGCGCGCAAACCTGTTCCCAAATTCGTGGGACATTGGGTTAAATATCCAAACTGGTCTAAATACGCATATTCAACCTCTTTTGAAAGCGCATCGTCAATTTTATCGGCAATTTCATATGCGGTTTCAAGAGAGAGACCGGGCAAAATAACCTGAATTCTTATATGGTCCTCTTCACACACCATAATGCTAACACTCTCATCAGAAGAAATGAGCAAAAGTTTATTTTCTCGGTGATGTGCAAACTCAGGACTTATGATATGACGTTCAATCATAGCGCCCGCTTCCTCGTCAGACACGCTGTTCATATCAATAACCATAAGTTTACCGCAAATATCCTCAGGAATATTAGCCGCAGCCTTTTTCATTATTGCATTGACTTCGTTTATATGCTCTGCCGTCATACGTGCAGGAAAAGGAATTTTCTTTATATTACGGGCAATTCTTATGCGTGTACTAACAACGATGTCCCCTTCGTTTCCAAAGGATTTATACCACTCACTCATTGTCTTCCCTTCCTTCCAATTCCTTTATTTCATCGCGAAGTTTTGCGGCAAGTTCAAAGTTTTCTTCACTTACTGCTTTGAGCATTTGCGCACGTAAAGTTTCTTTTTTATCCTCTACTGTAACAGTTGCAAGTGCGGACGACGTTTTATTTAGTTTTTTACCAATGTGCTCGGTTGTGCCGTGAACACGCTTTAAATATGGTATTAACTTATTTTTAAATGCTTCATAACATTCTGAGCAACCCATTTTTCCGCTTTCGGCAATATCCGAAAAGCGTGTGCCGCAACATTCGCAACGGTGTTCTTTTATATTACCCGTTGCAAGTTCGTCACCGAACATAGAGGTGAGCATTGAAGCAAATCCGTTATTAACAAATTTTGAATATCCGCTCATTGCGGCACAGTATCCGCAAAGATTTTTTTCGGTTACAACACCGTTTATTACTGTTTTTATATGAGTTGTAGCGGTGTTTTTACCGCAGTTTTCACATAGCATAATTTTTACCTCTCTTTAAAGTTCTGTCAAAAGCATATGTTTAAGAATTGATGCACGCGTCACATCGCGATATTCTATCGGCAAACATGAAAGCGTTTTATCCGAAACAGCCGAAAGCATCAGCATTGATGACTCACGTGAAAGGACACCGTTTTGCAGACAGTTTTCTATAAGGATTCTTGCCGACATATTATCAAGTCTGCCGCCTATAGAATTAATTATATGCATTATTGCAGAACTTCTATTAACCTGAACACGTCTGATTCTGATATATCCGCCGCCACCGCGCCTACTTTCTATAATATATCCGTTTTCGGGCGTAAAGCGGGATGACAGCACGTAGTTTATCTGGCTTGGAACGCAACCGAGCGCATTTGCAAGTTCATTTCTGCCGATTTCCGCCATATCCATTTCCGATTCATTTATAATCTCTATTATTCTTTTTGCAATTAAATCACTTATCTTCATAATACCATTTGACCTTTCTTGACTTTAATTATATTATACACAAAAGTCAAAGAAAGTCAAACATTATTTTTAAAAAATACGGCTGTAACAAAAAATCTGTTTTAGCATAGTATGATATTGAAGACACGAAGAAGGAGGTCTGTACTATGTGTAACGGTAATAACGGTTTCTTCGGTGGCAATTGCTGCACTTGGATAATCATTCTTGTTATCCTCTTTGCTTGCTGCGGTGGTTGCGGTAACAACGGTGGTTGTGGCAACAACGATTGCTGCTGCTAATCGGCAATCCATAACAAAAAAAGAGCCTATCCAAACGGATAGGCTCTTGCCATTTATAAATTACTTATTGAATACGTCAAGAACTGTAACGTAATCGTCATCATCAGACTCATCTGCGTTGATGAGGTTGGTGAGTTGGCTTGAAATATCGTTGCTTTCCTTTTTCTTGGAATCACCAAGACCTGTTGCAACAACAGTTACGCGGATTGTATCCTCGAGAGTATCGTCAAGTTGTGCACCCCAGATGATAGTTGCGTCGGGATTTGCCATCTCAGAAATGATGGACGAAGCCTGTTCAACCTCTTCAAGACCGATATCGTTAGATGCTGTAATGCTGATGATAACGCCCTGTGCATTGTCCATAGAGGTTTCAATAAGCGGACTGTTAATAGCAATCTTAGCAGCCTGCTCAGCCTTATCGCGACCTTCGGCAACGCCAACACCCATATGTGCATAACCTGCATCCTTCATAATGGTTGTAACGTCAGCAAAGTCAAGGTTAACAAGTGCGGTAACGTTGATAAGTTCAGAAATGCTCTGAACGCCCTGACGGAGAACGTCATCAGCAATTTCAAATGCATTCTTGAAAGTAATCTTCTGCTCAGAAACAAACTTAAGACGCTCGTTGGGGATAACAACAAGGCTATCTACCTGCTCGCGAAGTGCGGCGATACCGATTTCAGCCTGTTCCATTCTCTTTTTGCCTTCAAAAGCAAACGGCTTTGTAACAATACCAACTGTGAGTATGCCAAGTTCTCTTGCAATCTGAGCAACAACGGGAGCAGCGCCTGTACCTGTGCCGCCACCCATACCTGCGGTAATGAAAATCATATCAGCGTCGCGGATTGCGGCTGTGATTTCGTCCTTTGATTCCTCTGCTGCGTTTCTGCCGCGCTCAGGATTTGCACCAGCGCCCATACCGCCTGCAGATTTTTCACCAATCTGAATTTTTTGGTTTGCTTTAGAAAGATATAAGGCAGCCTTATCTGTGTTTACGGCTACGAATTCAACACCGCGAACACCGGCATCAACCATGCGGTTAATAGCGTTTCCGCCGCCGCCGCCGACACCTACATCTTTTATTTGAACTACATTTTCCATCTCTTCGGTAACTTCGAATGACATTTTAAAATTCCTCCATATTCTTAACATAAAAGGTTGCTATT
>JAFPBM010000142.1 GCA_017424125.1 Clostridia bacterium
AGCAAAACGCTCGTCCCTATCCGATTCTTCCCCTCTTAACATATGATTTATATGCAAGGCAGAAAGTGAAAAGTCCAACTCGTCCTTTAAACTATAAAGAACGTGCAATAACGCGACAGAATCTGCACCGCCCGAAAGTGCAACGCAGATTTTGTCACCTTTTTGTATCATATTATATTTTTGTACGGTTTTTAAAACCTTATTTTGCATTAATGATACACATCCTGTGAAGTAAACCTTGTGTGAGCGCCGTCCCAATAAAGCGGTATATCTTCTATTGAACCGTGACGGTTTTTAGCAACGATACAGGTAGCTTTGTTCGGGTCGCTACGCTCTTGGTCGTCTGCTTTTTCGCTATCATAATAAGCATCACGATAAAGGAAAAGTACGATATCGGCATCCTGTTCGATAGAACCCGAATCACGCAAGTCGGCAAGTGACGGCTTATGCGATTTAACGGTTTTACCTTCGGTAGCACGTGATAACTGTGCACATACGATTATCGGAACTTTGAGTTCCTTTGCCATAACCTTGAGTCCGCGCGTGATTTCGCTGATTTCCTGCACACGGTTGACTTCGCCTTTACGTGAACTGTGCATAAGACCAAGGTAGTCGATTATAACAAGGTCGACCTTTTTCATGCGGCGAAGTTTGGCTTTCATTTCGGGAACGGTTATACTTGACGTTTCGTCAAAATAAAGGTTCGCTTTTGAAAGGTTTTCGCCCGCCTGCACAAGTCTTGTCCACTCGTCGTTTGACAGTTCACCCGTGCGGAGTTTCTGACTTTCGATAGCCGCCTCACTCGAAAGCATACGCTGTGCCAACTGGTCACGAGTCATCTCAAGCGAGAAGAAGCAAACGGTTTTTTCTGCGTTTACTGCAACGTTACGTGCAATATTCAGAGCAAACGAAGTTTTACCCATACCGGGGCGGGCACCGAGAATTATCATATCCGACTTATTAAGTCCCGTGATAACGCGGTCAAGCGCAGAAATTCCCGTTGGAATTCCAATATAGTCGTTTCTCGTTTCGGGGTCGTTCATTTTGCCGAGTCGGTCAAACGTTTCGCCTATTATTACGTCGCGAATATGGGTAAGACCTGTGGTGTCAATTCCCGAACGGATATCAAAAATCTTTTGCTCTGCCGATTCGAGCAGTGCCGAAGACTCTTTTTCGTTGCTTTCAATATCCTTAATAATTCCTTGTGCCGCAACCATAAGCGAACGAACGTAATAACGTTCACGAACGATTGAAACGTATGTAAGAATGTTTGCAGACGAAGGTACGGCGTTTGCAAGTTGTGAAAGATACGCCTTGCCGCCTGCCTCGTCATAAACGCCCGCACTTTTAAGTTTTTCAAGCACCGTTACAAAGTCGATAGCGGCGCCGCCGAGTTCAAGCATCGAAGACAGCACACGATATATTTCTTTGTGTTGCGGTATGTAAAAGTAATCAGGCTTTAATTCGGTTGCAACAAGATTTATGCTTTGCGGGTCAATGAGAATTGAACCGAGAACCGCCTGCTCCGCCTCAACGGAATAAGGCATTCTGCGGCCCTCAAAATCCAAAATCAAATTATCCTCTGCCATAAAACCACCTATTCCGATACAACAACGTTAATCTTGGCAGTAATACCGCTGTAGAGTTTAACGTCGGCGGAAAACTGACCGAAAGATTTTATGTCGTTCATCGATACTTTCTTTTTATCAATCGTTACAGAAAACAAGCGGGATATCTCGGCGGCAACCTCTTTTGAGGTTACAGCGCCGAAAAGTTTGCCCGATGCTCCTGCTTTTGCTTTGATTACAACGTCTTTACCGTTGATTTTATCATATACAGCGCGTGCTGCAGCCTCTTCCTCTGCTTTGTGGTGGGCTGCGGCGTTTTCTCTGTTACGCAATTCGTTCATTGCCGTCGCATCGGCTTCAATTGCAAGTTTTTTGGGAAACAAAAAGTTTCTTGCGTATCCGTCCGATACGTTACAAAGTTCGCCTTTTTTTCCGTGTCCTTTAACGTCTGCAAGTAAAATAACCTTCATAAATAAATCTCCTTAAACGTACATAACTATCGGTAATATCATGGGGCTTCTGCGTGTGCGCTCATAAAGGCAACGCGACACAGCATCTCTCACCCTGCTTTTAACCGCGGTCATATCGTTGATATTTTTAATATAGCACTGCTCGAGTGCATCTGCGGCGGCTTCGGTTGCATCAATAATTAGTTCTTCCGACTCCTTAACAAAGACGAATCCGCGCGAAATAACCTCGGGTCCTGACAAAATTTCACCCGTCGCTTCGTCAAGTGTCATAACAACTACGATTACGCCGTCTTCAGCAAGATGTTTACGGTCGCGAAGTACCACGCTGCCAACGTCGCCGACGCCAAGTCCGTCAACCAAAACCCTGCCAGCCTGAACCGTTTCGACAATTTTTGCACCTTTTTGCGAAATCTCTACAACGTTGCCGTTCATTGCGGTGATGATATTCCCCTTAGAGATTCCCATTGCTTCACCGAGACGGGCATTTTTAATAAGATGCTTTTGCTCACCGTGGACGGGGAAATAAAATTTCGGTTTAACAAGGCTTAAAAGCAATTTTAGTTCTTCCTGACAAGCGTGGCCCGAAACGTGTACGTCATACATCTTTTCATATACCACGTTGGCACCGCGTTTCATAAGTTCGTTCACAACGCGGCTTACAAACTTTTCATTGCCCGGAATAGGCGTTGCCGAAATTATTATCATATCACCCGGTATAATTTCAACATTGCGGTGGTCGCTGAACGCCATTCGGTAAAGTGCCGACATAGGCTCGCCCTGACTGCCCGTTGTAATTATAACAAGTTTATCGGGTGTGTAATTTTTTATGGTTTCAAGTTCTATTATAACGCCGCTCGGTACCGAAAGATAACCAAGTTCGGTTGCAACTGCCACGACGTTCGTCATACTTCTGCCCGAAATTGCAACCTTGCGTCCGCAACGGACTGCCTCATCAATAATTTGCTGAATTCTATGAATATTAGATGAGAACGTTGCAACGATTATGCGGTGGTCGCCCGCTTTTTGAAAGAAATTTGAAAAAGATTCGCCAACCAAGCGTTCAGTTGAGGTAAAACCGGGACGTTCTGCGTTTGTGGAATCCGAAAGCAGAGCCAAAACGCCCTCATTGCCGAGTTGACCGAATCGGGCAAGGTCGATTACGTTATCGTGAATCGGTGTGGTATCGATTTTAAAGTCGCCCGTTTGCACCACAAGACCCGCGGGGCAACGTATTGCAAGTGCGACAGCGCCCGGAATTGAGTGATTTACGTGAATAAACTCAACCGAAAATGCGCCGAGTTTTATTGTCTTACCCGCCTCTACAATATTGAGTTTTGCAGATTCGAGTAATTTGTGCTCACGAAGTTTGCCATCTATAAGTCCAATCGTCAAGTGCGTTGCATATATCGGTACGTTCATATTTTTAAGCAGATACGGTACCGCACCTATATGGTCTTCGTGACCGTGGGTAATTACAAGACCTTTGATTTTATCTTGATTTTTGAGAAGATATGAAAAATCGGGAATTACAATATCAATACCCGGTGTATCTTCGTCGGGGAAAGCCATTCCGCAATCGACAAGAAAAATATCATTTTTATACTCATACGCCGTAATGTTTTTACCAATCTCACCTAAACCGCCGAGCGGGATAATATTAAGTTTTTCTATCGGCTTTTTTTGAGTTGTACGATTTTTTTGCGTGCCTTTTTTAGGTGCACTCTTTTTTGTGGATTTAGCAACTTGTTTTTTACCAGTGTTTTTATATGCTTTTACGTTTTTTGTTTTACTGTTTGTTTTGGGCATTTTTTCAGCCATTAAACTATATCCTCCTAACTAATCACACAGACGGCGTTCGCCGCCTAAACTATCGACCTATGTAAAACACTCAATGTATAATATTATAATATATATCCAGAATAATTTTAATGTCTTACGACGCTTATGTCAACTTTAATTTTGCCAAAACTTGAAAAAAGTAATCATTTTTATAAAAAATAAGGTGCAGAAAATTTTTCTACACCTTCTTGCCTTTATAGATTTCAAAATAATAACGGCGGTTAGAGGGTGGAAAATCCGCTAAAACGCCATACTCGGGGTCGAAAAAAACGCCTTCAAAATAAAGCGACCAATGCCAACAATGCGGGGTTTCAAGACTCAATATGCAAACGTTTGGCAGGTCTTTTTTAGAACGCACCTCTTTGCGCTCTTTGTTGAATGATATTCCGCAAACATCAAGTGTCGAGAACATCTGCTTTAAGGTGGTTTCTCTTTCAGTTCCAACGAGTTTAATAATCTCATCAACACTTTTGCTTGTGAGCATAGC
>JAFPBM010000143.1 GCA_017424125.1 Clostridia bacterium
ATCCTTAACCGTGGTTTTAAAAACGTTGAGACCTTTGCCCGTTCTGCAGTCAACGGGTATGGCGGTAACGCCCTGTTCTTTATAGTGTTTTATCCACATATCTGTAACGGCGGGGTCTGCCATATCACATTTATTAAGTAAAATTATACGCGGTTTGTTGCCGATAAGTTCGGCTAAATCGGGGTTTCTACTACCCGCAGGCACGCGTGAATCAACAATCTCTGCTACCGCGTCTATTAGCGGTAAACACTCTTTGATAAGACGGCGGGTTTTCGCCATGTGGCCCGGAAACCATTGAATATTTTGTATTTCTGCCATCAGTAAAGCCCCCCTGCTTCCGACAAGGGAAAAATTCTGTAAACCGCTTTACCTAAAACGTGTCTTGTATCTATCATTCCGTTTTTACCTATGCGCTCCGAACGGCTATCAAGTGACCAATTGCGGTTATCGCCCATTACGAAAATGCAGTTATCGGGTATATAAACAGGAAAATCAATCTCGTCCTCGATACGCGCGGTTGTGGGTGTTTTTGTGTAAGGTTCTTTGAGTGCTACGCCGTCGACGTAGACTATGCCTTGCTCGTGGTCGATATCCACCGTTTGTCCTGCAACGGCTATAACCCTTTTGATAATCGGTGTTGAATACTCCGTCGGGTCTAACGAATTGT
Source organism: Clostridia bacterium (assembly GCA_017424125.1). GTDB lineage: Bacteria > Bacillota > Clostridia > Oscillospirales > Acutalibacteraceae > SIG589. The sequence goes on from JAFPBM010000143.1 coordinate 668, forward strand.
CGGTATTGCGGGATATTACGACGATATCACCCTGTTTTGGGGTATATGCAACGTTAGTAATAACGACCTTTTGACCGCTTATAAGGGTATCAAGCATTGAATCACCATCTATGGTAACAACCCTAAAAAAGAAGGTGAATATAAGCACAACAACGATGACCGACGTTGCAACAACGTCAATCCAATCAAAAAATGAGACTTTAAAACTCTCTTTATTTTGCTTTTTGGGTTCTTTAGGCTCGGCCACTTGCTCTGCCGCGTGCTCGCCCGTGTAAAAATCCATACTTATTTACCCCTTAATAAAGCAAAAAGGGGCTATAAAGCCCCTTTTTCTCATCTCTGTGGCAGGGCACAAGGTGTTAGATTTGTTCCTTAACCTTTGCCGCTTTACCAACGCGGTCACGCAGATAGTAAAGTTTTGCTCTGCGAACGCGACCGTTTCTTACCAGTTCTACCTTTGCTACATTCGGAGAATGTACGGGGAATACTCTCTCCACACCTACACCGTAGGATACACGGCGTACTGTGAATGTTTCGGCAATGCCGCTTCCGTTCTTTGCAATAACGGTTCCCTCAAATACCTGAATTCTCTCACGTTCACCTTCGCGAATTTTTACGTGTACGCGTACGGTTGAACCGATTTCTACAGCAGGAGCATCTTCACGAAGCTGTGCTGCTGCGAGTTGCTTTACAGCGTCCATCTTTTTTCCTCCTTAACAATATCAGATGTTCATAAACCAAAAGGTCAGAGGACCACCCGCTTCAATGTCGAATTTCGGCACTCAAGCCGCCCGTAAGGATAGGGCGAAATCAAATGCTAAAGAATTATATCACAAAGTTTTTGAAAAATCAAGAGTTATTTTTTATTGATTTTTGCGGCATTATATAATATAATCTAATAAATGTTGAAAATTACGCATTTTAACGTAAATTTTTTGCTTTGGTGGCGAATGCTCAAAAGAAAATTTGCTATTATTGATTGGAAGGAGTATATATATGAACAACATTTTAGAATTTTTGGAGAAAGACGCACGTCTTACACCGGCGCAAATTGCTGTTATGACCCAAAGCGACGAGGGCGATATCAAAAAGGCTATAAAAGAATTTGAAGAAAACGGAACAATTCTCGGTTATCAGGCGCTTATTGACTGGGACAAGACCGGGCGCGAATACGTTAACGCCGTTATTGAACTTAAAATCACACCGCAACGCGACTGCGGTTTTGATAAGGTTGCAGAAAAAATTTATGCTTACCCCGAAGTCGAAAGCCTTTATCTTATGTCGGGCGCATACGATTTACACCTCGTAATAGAGGGACGCACAATGCGCGAAGTTGCACAGTTTGTTGCGGCAAAGTTGGCTCCGCTTGAGTCGATTCTTTCCACTTCTACCCATTTTGTGCTTAAAAAATATAAAGACAAGGGCGTTATTTACGGCACCGACAACCAAGACGAACGAGGAAATTGCATGATATGATAGACTATAGCAAAATTTTATCGAAAAGTGCGGTTTCTATAAAGCCGTCGGGCATACGCAAGTTTTTTGAACTAACGGAAAAAATGGACAACGTAACGGCGCTTACAGTTGGACAGCCCGACTTTGTTACGCCCTGGCACATTAGAGAAGCCGCCATTGAAAGCCTTGAAAAAGGACGCACCTATTACACCTCTAACGCAGGTTTAACCCCCTTGCGCGAGGAGATTTGCAGATATATGGAGCGACGTTTTGCGCTTTCTTACAATCCGCAAAACGAAACGCTTGTTACGGTTGGCGGAAGCGAGGCCATCGATTTGGCGATTCGCGCAACGGTAGCGCAAGGTGACGAGGTTATTATACCCGAACCGTGTTTTGTATGCTATGCCCCGATTGTAACGCTTGCGGGTGGAACACCTATTGCTCTCCCGCTTAAAAATGAAAACTGTTTCAAACTGACGGCAGATGACCTTAAAGCCAAGATAACCGATAAAACCAAAATGCTCGTTCTCGCTTACCCAAACAATCCGACGGGCGCCGTTATGACGCGTGAGG
>JAFPBM010000144.1 GCA_017424125.1 Clostridia bacterium
AGTACATAAATCACGTAGAAGTAACAAAACCGACCGAATTAAGAGATAGAATAAAAGAAACCCTAAAAAAAGCCGAGGAGAAGTATAGGTAAGGGTGACTTTTCACAATACATACCCAACAAAAAACAAGCGGAGTGGATTTTCACTCCGTTTGTTGTTTGCGCCACTAACGCCCCGTTGCGTTTGATATACTCGTTATATCAAATGTTGTGGGGCGTTTTTTGTTTTAGTTTCGCTTATGTACCAAAAACGGCACATAGTGTTTTGTATAATATGCTTGAAATGAAAAAATATGGGGGTAAAAGGTATGGTATTTTACAAAATTGATGCTTTACGAGTATTGAGTGACGACGAGACAAAAGAGCCGCCAACCCGCGCACAAGTAAGAGCGATTACGGGCGAAATTGCAGAAAAAAGTGAATCCTTGTTTCAAAAATCTGACCAGCAGAATTTAATTTTTACCGTTAGCATAGGGCAAAATGCAATTGCCTTCGGTGCGATTTGCAAAACTAATCAGAGCGTAGAAAAGCAGTTTATTGAATATGCAAACGCTTTTCCTTTTGAAATTGAAAAAGCAAAAATTGAAGAAGTAACCTTTGGTGCAATCCGAAATATGCTTTCGTGCGCCTATCGAAACGACTATATCGGCGATGACGATGATATTTTGGATGCCTTTGAAATCGGCGCATTGACCTCCAATCATCCGAGATGCGAGTTTGGCGAAGCGCTTGTCGATGCTAAAAAGGGCATCGCGGAAATTAACAAATCGGTTGACAACCTGCTTTTTGGCGAAACTTTGCTTCCCGAAATCGAACGTATATATATGGGCGGTCGGTTAAAAAGGACTCAAGGGCATCCCGTTCATTACATAGTTCAGACCGACGACCGTGACGTAAGAAGAAACGTATATAAAAATCTCCTATCGGCACTCTACGAAAACGGCAGATTAAAAAATCAACGCTACTGCTTTTTGGATTACAATGAAAACAGCCCTTTTCCGGGGGCCGCATTCAATGCCCTTTATCGAAGCTGTGAAGGTGGTGCAGTTATAATCCGCTACGAAAGTGAAGATAGCAACGATGGGACTTTTGCGAGTCGAAGCAGCGGTGTAATCGCCGCCATTTGCGAAATAGCAGTTAGGTATAAGAATAAGGTGCTCACCATAATTTGTTTGCCAAAGGGCGCAAACAAGCTCAAAGAAGAGTTTCTCTCAAACTGGGGTAGCACCGCCTTTATCGAGCTTTATGAGGACGTCGTATTCGGCGAAAAGGCGTGTGCATATTTAAAAAACAAGGCAAAGGACAATCATATTCGCTCGGATAAAAAACTGACAAACCAGATTCACGAGGAAAGGGGTTATACCGCCGCCGAGCTTAACCGAATTTTTGATGAATGGTACTCAAACAAACTGTGCAATGATATTTATCCCCAGTACAAAACCAGCGAAAAAGCAAGGGCAAAGGTGCGAGAAGAAAAGCCGAAGGGGCAGGCGTATCAAAAGCTGCAAAATCTCATTGGGCTGGAAAAAGCAAAGGAAGTAATGAATCAGGCGCTCGGCTATTTCAAGGCGCAGAAGCTTTTTGCCGACAGGGGACTAAAGAATGAGCAACCCTCGATGCATATGGTGTTTACCGGCAATCCCGGTACGGCAAAAACCACCGTTGCTCGTCTGTTTGCCGAGATTATGAAAGAAAATGGACTTCTTTCGAGCGGCGAAATTTGCGAGGTTGGTCGAGCTGATTTGGTAGGCAAATTTGTCGGCCATACCGCACCGCTTGTAAAATCGGCGTTTAAGAGGGCAAAGGGTGGTGTTCTTTTCATTGACGAAGCATATTCTCTCGTCGATGATCGTGACGGAATGTATGGTGACGAGGCCATTAACACCATAGTTCAGGAAATGGAAAATAATCGCAAGGAC
>JAFPBM010000145.1 GCA_017424125.1 Clostridia bacterium
AGCATAAGACCGTGTTCTTCACACCATTTGCCGCATTGGTCTGCAAATGCCGATGCAAAAAGTTCTGCCACGTGGTCGTGATAATGATAACGAACGGTGGAGATTTTTCCTTCAGGCAACTCCCAAATAAGTTCGGGCAGATGCGCTACCAAATCCTCGCCGTATGCGGCGCTGAAGGTTTCAGCAATGTCGTGCGTCCAAGGCAGAAGAACCTTTTTGCTTTCTTTTGCAAAACCTAAACGTTTCTTTTGTGTAAACTGCGGTTCATCTGTGAACATTGTGGGGATAAGTGTGCCGAAATCTTCACCGACTACCTCTTTATATCTTTCGTAAGTAACCTCTATAAAACGGCGCATCGATGGTGGGTCTAACGTATTTATGTAGGTTTGGTCGTTAAACCACGGAATCGGGTCGGGTTCTTCCATATAGGCATACCATTTTACGCCCTCTGCCTCTTCGTCTTCCGCAATCATTTTTGCGCTTTTAAGGCAGCCGTTTTCATCAAGAACAATATCGTAACAAGCAACGAGTTCGTCGTTATTTACCATATTTTCTCTGTGCATATTTTTAATTTCAACCTCAATACTGCGGTCCATAAAGAGAAGATATTTTTCGCGGTAACGCGGGTCTTTTGTAACAATTCCGCCCGCCGCGCCCGAGGGCCAACGGTCCTCGTCGTAGAGATATGCCAACATATCCTCGCTTTTCATCTTTTCGGCACAAGATTTAATTAAATCCATATGCTCGTCGCCCAAATATTCAATATCCAAACCTGTACGAACGTGCATATGTGCGCCGCCCATACCCATTTGTTTGAGAATTTCAATTTGTCTTAAGAGTTCATCCTTTTCAAGTTTGCAGTTCCACGCCCAGAACGGTGCGCCGCGATACGCGCTTGTCGGGTTTTTGAAAAGTTCTGCCGAAAGAGATGCATCTTTACTTTTATTATACAGCATAATTTTACCTCCGCCTATAACTTTGCTGACATTAAAATAACACATAATAACTTACAAGTAAATGCGTTATTTAACTATTTTTATTTATGGTGTCGGAACAAGTCCGTCACGCACCTGTTTCATAAGTTCGGTGCCGTGTTCTACCGTAGCCGTATCAGGAATCATAACGTATGCGTTAAAGCCGAGAGAATAGGGCTTTCTGTGAGTACCCGTACCGTCTGCCGAATAGGACGTAACGTTCCATTTGGTACCACTTGAGAGTTGCTGTTTTATGAGTTCCGTAATACGCTCATACGGCATATCGGTTTCAAATGCGCCCGATAAACTGTCAAGCGTTTGCTTGTAATTTGTAATAATGGCAGGACTTGTTGCCTTATCTATGACACCCTTGATTACCGCCATCTGATTTTTGCCCCTCTGACGGTCGCCGCCTGAAAGAGTATAACGTTCACGCGCAAAGGAAAGTGCTTGTTCGCCATTTAGGAAGTTTTCACCTTTTTGATATGTGTATCCGCCCGTTGAAAACGTATATTGCGAATTAACGGTAACTCCGCCTAAAGCGTTTATAATATCTTTGAAACCATCAAAATTAACCCTGAAATAATAGTCAATATCAATATCGTAAAGCATTGAAAGGGTATCTAAACTTACGTTTATTCCATATATGCCCGCGTGGGTAAGTTTATCTGGGATGCCGTTTGATATTGAAAGCGGCACAAAATAATCGCGCGGGGTAGAAACGAGCAAAATCTGCCCCGTTTCAATATTAACCGTCGCCAAAATATTAACGTCGCTTCGGCTGCGGCGCCGTATACTGCCGAAACAGTCAATACCGCTTATATAAACGGTAAATATGTTCTCGTTTTTAGGCGGTTCTTTATATTCGGGCGTTTCAATAGGGCGTTTTACCGTATGAATTTTACGAATTTTTTCTTCATCGTCTTTGTGTTCTTCGGTGTCTTCAAGCAGTTCCAAAAAACTCTCATTTATTACAACAGCGTTCACTTTTTTTGAAAACAATAATCCGTCCATAAGACGTTCTATGCTCTCATATTCGCCCGTTTCGAGTGTTGTGTTTAACGCTTTATTTATTTCTGATAAAGCAAAATCGGTCGATTCGCGGTCCTGAATTTCCAAAATTCCTATTTTATAACCCGCTATATCTGCAAGGCTTTGCGCTGCATCATCTTTGCGGACGTACAGGCTGATTTCTGAATATTCTTCTACG
>JAFPBM010000146.1 GCA_017424125.1 Clostridia bacterium
TCCTAATAAATACTATACATCTATTTTACCTAATTTTAGTGAGAAAGTAAACAACAAAAAAACGTCGGCACGGAAATCCGTGCCGACGCGGTTATAAACCTTTGATTACTTTACAGAAGCAAACATGAAGTACTTGAATCCAAGCGGAGAAGTGAAGAATCCGTCGATAGATTCGCTGCACATAAAGATGTCTGTGTAGTAGTAAAGAGGGCAGATAGCGCCTGTTGTCATAATGATGTTTTCAGCCTCATGCATGAGAGCAAAACGCTTAGTAGCATCGGTTTCAGCCTTAACTGCTGCTATGCAAGCATCATAAGACTCTGCCCATGTAAGGCCGTCTTTACCTGCGTAGCTGTAGCCCTTGTAGGAAGCGTGAGCGTCCTTACCAAGCTGAGAATCGTTGTTACCACTTGCGGTAATCCACATGTCGAGGAAGGAAATCGGGTCGTTGTAGTCGCCGAGCCAACCGTTACGTGCAACAGAGTAATCGCCGTTCTTACGGGTGTTAAGGAAGGTAGCCCATTCCTGAGTTTCAACCTTAACTTCGATACCATAGTTGCCCCATACCTGCTGGAGGTAAGCAGCTACTGCTTCGTGACCGGTACCTTCGTTGGTGATGTAGGTGATGGTCGGGAAGCCGGAAAGTTTCTTATCAGCAACTGTGAACTTCTTGGAAGAAGCAGCAACCTCTTCAAAGAGCTTGAGAGCAGCGTCACAGTTCTTCTGATAGTCAGCCTTTTCAACGCTGTAGTAACCAGCGCCGTCACCCTTAGGACCGTTTTTGTCGATGAACTCTTTACCATCGGGCTCTGTAAGACCCATAGCAACGAAACCTGCAGCCGGAACCTGACCAGCCTGGCCGATTTCTTCTGCTACGTAGTTACGGTCGATGAGGAGACCCATAGCGGTACGGAGTTTAGCTTTCTCTTCTTCTGTGAAGCCCTTGAAAGCAACGTCGTTTACGTTGAAGGATACATAGTAAGTACCAAGTTGACCTTCAATGAAGAACTCTTTTTCATACTCTTTCTTAAGGGTTTCGATTTCGTCGTTCGGAACGGAATCGATGAAGAGATATGTGCCGTTCTTGTAGTTAGCAAGCATAGAACTGTCGTCTTCGTTGAATGCGAATACGAGTTTGTCAGATGCTACCTTGTCAGCGTTGAAGAAGTACTCGTTCTTTTCCATAACGAGCTGAGTCTGAGAGAACTCTGTGATTTTGTAAGCACCGTTGCAGATGTAGGTTTCTGCAGCAGTTGCCCAGTCATCACCTTCAGCCTCAACAACCGACTGCTTAACAGGCATGTAAGCCGGGAAAGCGCAAAGCTCGAAGAAGTAGGGAAGGTCAACTGTCAAAACAACAGTGAGTTCTTTTCCGTCTTCAGAAGCGGTTACGTTGAGAGCCTTTTTGCCATCTTTGTAGGTGGGTTTGCCGTCAGCATCGGTAACAAATTTGATGTTGCCTTCAGCGTCTTCCTCTGTTACGTACATATCAGAGAGAGCGGCATAGCCGTCAATGCCTTCGAACATGTAAGCATAGTCAGCACCGGTCATCGGGTCTGCTGCTCTGTTCCAAGCATAAACGAAGTCTGCAGCGGTGAGGTCGGAACCGTCACTCCACTTAAGACCATCGCGAAGCTTAAAGGTATAGGAAGCCATACCGTTGTCAAGCTTCTCAACTGTGGGGAGTTCTTTTGCGCACTGGGGAACCAGTACGAGTTTACCGTCAGCGTCCTGCTCGTAGCCAACAAGGCCGGAGAAAGCGTGAACGATATAAGTACCACCGTCAACAGCACTGTTAAGAGCCGGGTCGATGGTGTCCGGGAATGCGCCTACGTTGAGGACCATTTCCTTGGACTTTTCGCCGCATGCGCTAAGACAAGCCATGCAGCCGAGTATCATTACTACTGCGAGTAATAAACTCAATGTCTTTTTCATAATGTTTTCCTCCTAGGTTTTTATTTAATACAAACCGCAGACAGACAATACCTGCGGATATATCCAAAAAATCGTGTCCTTTACAGATTGTGACATGCAACGCTGTGTCCGGGTGTGATTTCCTTGAGTTCGGGCATGCTTTCTGCACACTTCGCGGTAGCGCGGGGGCAACGGGTTCTGAACGGGCAGCCACTTGGCATATGAAGCGGACTGGGAACGTCGCCCTCAAGGTGTATACGCTTGTTTGCACGTGCAACGTTCGGGTCGGGAACGGGAACGGCAGACAAAAGCGAAATTGTGTACGGGTGAATAGGACGGTGATAAAGTTCATCACTCGGTCCGATTTCAATCAGTTTACCGAGATACATAACGGCAATACGGGTTGAAATGTGTTTAACAACGAGCAAATCGTGTGCGATAAAGAGATATGTGAGTCCCAATTTTTTCTGTAAGTCCTCAAACATATTAACAATCTGTGCTTGAATAGAAACGTCAAGTGCCGAAACAGGCTCGTCGCAAACGATAAACTTGGGGTCAACCGCTAATGCACGGGCAATACCGATACGCTGACGCTGACCGCCCGAAAATTCGTGTGCATAGCGGGAAGCGTGGTCACTTGTAAGACCGACAAGGTCCATAAGATGACCGATTTTCTCCTCGCGCTCTTTGCGGTTGCTATAAAGATGGTGAACGTCCAAAGGTTCGCCTATAATATCGCTTACCGTCATACGCGGGTCAAGCGATGAATAGGGGTCTTGGAAAACCATCTGTGCGTTTCTGCGGAATTCGTGAATGGTCTTCTTGCCCTCAATTTTAGTGCCGTCAAACCAAACCTCGCCGTCTGTTGGCTTGTAAAGTTGTAAAATCGTACGGCCAACCGTTGTTTTACCGCAACCCGATTCACCAACAAGACCGAGGGTTTCACCCTCTGCAATGTTGAACGAAACGTCGTCAACCGCCTTGAGTTTCAAACTGCGTAAAAAGCCGTTAGGTACGTCGAAATACTGTTTAAGGTGTTTAACCTCGAGAAGATTTTTTTGCTCACTCATCTTTATACATCTCCTCTACCTGTTCTTTAGTCATCTTGCCCTCTGCAATAGCGTCTTTAATGTTGTGCCAACAGGTTGATGCGTGGTCTTCGTTGATAAGAATCTCACGCGCTTTGTGGCAAAGACAAACCTTCATAGCGTTTTCGCAACGGGGCGCAAAGGGACAGCCGTCGGGCATATTAAGCAGGTCGACGGGTGTACCGCCAATCGGCTCAAGCCTTTTTCCGTCGGTATTAACCGTCGGGATTGAGCGCATAAGTCCCTTTGTGTATTCGTGTTTGGGGTTATAGAAAATTTCGTCTGCTGTGCCGCGTTCACAAACCTGTCCCGCGTACATAACGATAACCTCGTCACACATTTCGGCAACAACGCCAAGGTCGTGTGTGATGAGAATAATAGCCATTCCGAGTTTTTTCTGCAGGTCTTTCATAAGGTCAAGAATCTGCGCCTGAATGGTAACGTCAAGAGCCGTCGTCGGCTCGTCTGCAATCAAAATATCCGGCTCGCAAGCGAGAGCCATAGCAATCATAACGCGCTGACGCATACCGCCCGAAAACTCATGCGGGTATTGGTTGATGCGCTTTTCAGGCTCATTAACGCCAACAAGACGAAGCATCTCAATAGCGCGTTCTTTAGCCTGTTCTTTAGTGCGGTCGGTATGGAGTAAAATAGCCTCCATAAGTTGATTGCCGATTGTATAAACGGGGTTAAGACTGGTCATCGGGTCCTGGAAGATGATGCTGATTTTATTTCCGCGAATCTTCTGCATCTGTTCCTTTGTGGCGCCGACCAATTCTTCGCCTCTGTATTTAATACTGCCCGAAACAATTTCACCGGGCGAGGTGAGTATCTGTAAAATCGAGTATGCGGTAACGCTCTTACCCGAGCCCGACTCACCAACAATACCTAAAACTTTACCCTCCGAAAGAGAGAAAGAAACGCCGTTAACCGACTTGACTTCACCCGCAGGGGTAAAGAATGAGGTATGCAAATCTGTAACTTTTAATAAGTCCATAAACATACCTCTATTTCTTTAACTTGGGGTCAAATGCGTCACGGAGTCCGTCACCCAAAAGGTTGAGCGACAAAACAATAAGGCAGATGGTTATTGCGGGGATGATAAGACGGTATGCATACGAATAAATTCCCGAAAGCGCATCACTTGCGAGAGAGCCAAGACTCGGCATCGGCATTGCAACGCCCAATCCTAAGAAAGAAAGGAAACTCTCTGTAAATATAGCAGAAGGAATCTGAAGTGCCGTCGAAATAATGATAACACTTATGCAGTTGGGAAGCATGTGTCTTCTTATAATATGTCCCGACTTTGCACCGATGGAACGGGCGTTGAGAACATAGTCCTGCTGTTTGATGGAAAGAATCTGACCGCGGATAAGACGCGCCATACTAACCCAGTAAAGCAGAGCGAAAACAATGAAAATACTAATCATACCCGTGCCGAGTTTGCCAAGCGGAGTGCCCTCAATAACGGGGGTTAACGTCTGCTTTAATACAACCGACAGAAGAATAATCATAAGCAAATCAGGTAAGGAGTATATGATATCGACAATACGCATCATAATAAGGTCGACCTTACCGCCGTAGTAGCCCGAAATTGAACCGTAGATAACGCCGATAATCAAAACGATTATACTTGCAAAGAAGCCGACAACCAAGGAAATACGCGTACCGTAAATTACGCGTATAGCGTAGTCGCGTCCGTGGGCGTCTGTTCCGAAAATATGCGGGAAAATCTTTTCGCCCGCTTCAATGCGCTTAAGTTCGGTCTCGCCGTATTCAAAGGGGCGAAGATTGTTGTAGGAAGAATCAGAATCCTGACCTGCAACAATACCGAGTTGCTGACCGTAGTCGTAAGGGTAGAACATAGGAACGAAAATTGCAATTAAAACAATAAGAGTGATAACCGCAAGGCTTATCATTGCAATTTTGTTTTTAGAAAGCCTTTTCATACCGTCTTTGAAGAAGGTTGTGGATTCGCGCATGCGCTGTTGTAAAAACTTCTCTTCATCCGTTGCCTTTTCAAAACTTGATAAATCAAGTTGTAGGCTTAAGGGATTCTTTTTGATTTGTGTATCTTTTTTCATCTGAACCCCTCCTTAACCTAAATCAACGCGCGGGTCAACAATTTTATAAAGTATATCGGATATGAGCGTCATAATAACCATAATAATAGCAAGGAAAATTGTGGTGCCCATAACCATCGGATAGTCGCGGTTTGTAATACTTGAAAAGAAGTATTTACCAAGACCGGGAACGGCAAAAATCTTTTCAACAACCAAACTACCCGTAAGAATACCCGCAATCATCGGACCAACGTAGGTGATAACGGGGGTAACGGCGTTTTTGAGTGAATGTTTGAAAATAACTTTAGCGGGGGAAACGCCCTTGGCGCGTGCCGTACGGATATAGTCCTGACCTAAAACGTCAAGCATACTTGAACGTGTAAGACGTGTGATGTATGACATAGGGTAGAAACTGAGCGACAAAATGGGAAGTACAAGTCCTGCGGCGGTGTTGCCGTTGGCGGGGAACACGGGTAGCAGAACGCATAGCACAAGCAACAGTATCGTCGCAATAACAAACGATGGCATAGCAATACAGGCGGTAGAGCCAACCATTATAACCTTGTCAATCCACTTGTCGTGGAAAACGGCAGCAATCGAGCCGAGAACAAGACCGAGAATAATAGCAACGCCTGCGGCAATAAGACCGATTTTAGCGCTGGTTTTAAAACCTTCGGCAATAAGGTCGGCAACGTCGCGCCCGCGGTTTTTGATTGAGGGACCGAAATCACCATGCAAAATATCCGTAAGATACGTTGTGTATTGTTCAAAAATGGGCTTGTCAAGTCCGTACTTTGCCTGAAGTGCCGCGGTAACGGCTGCACTGGGCGACTTTTCGCTAAGGAAAGGTCCGCCGGGGATAGCCTTCATAACAAAGAATGTAATTGTGATAACCAAAAATATCGTAAAAATCGCAAGTAAAACGCGTTTCACGATGTAAAGTGCCAACTTGGAATCCAAAATTTTCATCTCCTCTAAAATGCAAATAGCGATAAAAACTGCATAATAACACAGTTATACTATTCTAATATGTGCCATTATACCATAACTAAAGTTGATTTGCAATCCGTTTTTTGATAAAAAATAAACAAACCGAGCAGAAAAATTTTCCGCTCGGTCCATTTTTTAGAGTACAATAAGATTTTTTTCGCTTTTCGTGAGATTCACACAACCGTCATCGGTAACGTAAACCATATCCTCAATGCGTACGCCGAATTTGTTTTCAAGATAAATTCCCGGTTCAACCGTCATAACCGTGCCGCTTTTAAGGATAGTTTCACAGCGTGTGTTAAATGCGGGGTTTTCGTGGATTTCAATGCCGACACTGTGACCGAGTCCGTGACCGAACGCACCTTCGTATCCCGCACTGTAAATAATATCGCGTGCAATCTTGTCAATATCCTTACATACGACACCTGCATGTATAGCGGGAAGCGCGGCAAGTTGTGCTTTCAGTACGGTATCGTAAACTTTTCTTTGTTCATCGGTAACAAAACCGACAGCAACCGTTCTTGTCATATCAGAGCGGTAACCGCCAACCGTAGCACCAAAGTCCATTGTAACAAAATCGCCGTTTTCAATAACCTTGTCGGTGGGAACGCCGTGGGGCAGAGAAGAGTTTTTGCCCGAAACTACAACAAAGTCAAAAGCAACGCCGTCACACGCTTGTTTTCTCATAAAGAATTCCATATCAAGCATAACCTCGCGCTCGGTGCGACCTGCCTTTATATTGTTTATAATGTAAGAAAACGTTGCATCGGTGATTTCCTGTGCTTTTTGCATAAGCGAGAGTTCGCCTTCGGTCTTAACGGTGCGAAGTTCTTCTAAAAGAGCGTCAAATTTTGTCGATTCGCTGACATCAACGCCGGGTAACAATTCACAAAGCGATACACGTCTTGCAACGCTTAACTGTGTTGCCTCGGTATAAAGGGTTTTAATGCCGTACTTTTCGCATCTTTCGGAAATCTCTTTGTCGGGATTAACCGATAGCGTAACGTCGCAACTGTCTATAACGCTTTTTGCCTTTTCGATATAACGGAAGTCAATGAGCAGTTCAGCCGTTGCGTTTGTTACAAAAACAAAACCGGCGCTGGATTTGAAACCCGTAGCATAAAAGCGGTTGGGAGCGCTTGTTATTATGAGCGCCTCGCCGTCACAGAGATTTTTCTTTATATTTTCAACTCTTGTTTTAATCATATTATCACCTATAAATTTTCAAGTATTTTGCAAATAAAGCGGAAAGAACGCTCGGCAGAACTTATAGACAACTGCTCTCTCGGTGTGTGAATGTAATTCACGTTGCAACCGATTGATACGGTGTCAAGTCCCTCTATTTTCTCAGAGAAAAGACCGCATTCAAGTCCCGCGTGGATAATTTCAACAACGGGCTCACCGCCGTAAAACTCTTTGTACGTTTTAAGCATACTCTCACGCAAGGGGGAGTTTTTTCTGTATTCCCAAGCGGGATAATGTCCGCATGTGGAATATTCCGCCCCAAAGTCTTTTGCAATATTTTCGAGTTTTGTGAGCAGTTTTGTTTTTTCCGCACCCACGCTGCTACGCACCGCAAACGATGCAGAGATTTTGTCTTCTTCGGTTTTAAGTATGCCAAGGTTTAAAGACGTTTCTACAAGTCCCGCAATATCGGCGCTCATAGTCTGTACGCCGTTTGGTAAAGCAAGTAAAAATTCTACCGCTTTTTTAGACGTTTTTTCGTCTATTGCAAAAGCCTGTTTTTCTGCGTCTTCAACCAAAATCTCAAGTCCGCCGTCGGTATCAATACGAATGGAGTTTGCAAAATCGGTTGCCGTTTTCTGTGTTAAACCTTCACAGTAAACGATACATTCACTATATGCTGTAATCGCATTGTCCTTAAGTCCGCCGTTTATGGATACTAAACGGAAAGAGGGGAGAGTCGACAAAAACTTTGCAAGTACCATGTTGGCGTTTTGTCTGCCCTTATTAATTTCGGTTCCCGAATGTCCTCCTAAAAGTCCTTTAACGGTTACGCGTATACAGTTTTTATCAAGCGGGGATAGCGTGAAAGGCAGTGAAAGTTCTGCCCTTGCACCGCCCGCACAGCCAACCGTGAACACGCCTTCCGATTCTGTATCAATGTTAATCAACTGTTTGGCGGAAAGATTTGATGCATCAAGCCCCTCAGCGCCGTACATACCCGTTTCTTCGTCGGTGGTGAAAAGCACTTCGAGCGCGGGGTGGGAAAGTGTATCGTCGTCCAAAATAGCAAGTGCAATCGCAACGGCAATGCCGTCGTCACCGCCAAGGGTGGTGCCCCTTGCCTTAACGTAGTCGCCGTCAACGTATATATCAAGTCCGTCGGTTTCAAAGTTTATCTGACAGTCAGCGTCCTTCTCGCAAACCATATCAA
>JAFPBM010000147.1 GCA_017424125.1 Clostridia bacterium
GACACTCTTCGCCAACTTGTGTCACAGTCAATCCCCGCGTTTATCCAAGCAGGTCTTGTTGTGCTTTCAGTCTTCTCCATTATGCTTTGGTACAGTTTCTATATGACCTTGGTTGTCGTTTTGGGCGTGCTTTTCATCACGCTTGTCACCAAAAAGGTTGGCGGCGGTTCAGCAAAATATTTTATCCGTCAGCAAAAAGCCGTCGGCAAGGCGGAAGGCTACGTGCAAGAGATGATGAACGGCCAAAAAGTTGTTAAGGTTTTCTGCCACGAAGGCAAGTGTCAGGAAGGTTTTGATGAAGTCAACAACGCTTTGTTCGAAGACAGTTACAGAGCACACAGTTACGCCAACCTTTTAGGACCGATAAATATGAATATCGGCAATATTTTATACGTTATAATTGCCGTTGTCGGCGGTATCTTCCTGCTTTCAGACGGTTTTGTAAACGCAAGTCTTTCCAAAATCTGCGGACGCGAAGTTTTGTTTGGAATCAGCGTTGTTATACCGTTCCTTAATATGACAAAACAGTTCACCGCCAACGTAAATCAGGTTTCGCAACAAATAAACTCGGTTGTAATGGGCCTTGCGGGTGCAGAGCGCATCTTCAGTCTTATGGACGAAAAGAACGAAACCGACGATGGTTACGTTACCCTTGTAAACGTAAACATCGACAAAGATGGCAACATAAAAGAAAGCGATAAAGTAACGGGCAAATGGGCGTGGAAACACCCCCATTCCGACGGAACCCTCACCTATACCGAACTTAAAGGCGACGTAACACTTGATAACGTTGACTTTGGCTACACGGAAGAAAAACTTGTTTTGCACGGCGTATCGGTCTATGCCAAGCCCGGTCAAAAGGTTGCGTTTGTTGGCGCAACGGGCGCGGGCAAAACCACCATCACAAACCTCAT
The DNA here is from genome assembly GCA_017424125.1 of Clostridia bacterium. Taxonomy (GTDB): domain Bacteria; phylum Bacillota; class Clostridia; order Oscillospirales; family Acutalibacteraceae; genus SIG589. The sequence continues at coordinate 915 of JAFPBM010000147.1, forward strand.
AAACAGGTTTTATGATATTGACGACGGCAAAATCCGCTACGACGGCATCAACATAAACAAAATTAAAAAGAGCGATTTACGCCGTTCACTCGGTATCGTTTTACAGGATACCAACCTTTTTACGGGCACGGTTATGGAAAATATCCGTTACGGTAATCTTGACGCCACCGACGAAGAATGTATAGAGGCGGCAAAACTCTCCAGCGCGGATGATTTTATTACCCGTCTGCCCGAGGGATATAACACAATGCTGACAAACAACGGCGCCAACCTCTCTCAAGGTCAACGCCAACTTATATCTATTGCCCGTGCGGCTGTTGCCAACCCGCCCGTTATGATTCTTGACGAGGCAACGTCTTCCATCGACACGCGCACCGAAGCGCTTGTTCAAAAAGGTATGGACTCGCTTATGAATGGCAGAACGGTATTCGTTATTGCCCACCGTCTCTCCACCGTTAAAAATTCCGACGTTATAATGGTGCTTGAGGACGGCAGAATTATTGAGCGCGGCAACCACGAAGATTTGATTGCACAAAAAGGCAAATATTATCAACTCTACACCGGCGCGTTTGAACTTGAATAAAATAAAAACCGTAGTTTTAGAAACTACGGTTTTTTCTTTTATAAATCTGCGGACAGTTGCTTGTAGGAATGTTTGTCAAGTTTTCTGTAGTCCTCTATCACGTATCGGTTATCGTGCGAATCACGGATTCGGACACTGCCGTCGTTATAAATCCGTATATCGTGGTTGCGGTCACGCACGTCAAACGCTTTAAACCCGCGGTTTGTTTCAACCTGCCAATTAAGCGTTCCACTCTTTTCGGTTATTGAAACTATCTTTGTAATAAGCGGTACGAGATAATATTCATCAAGACTTGTATTTATCACTGCGCGTGAAGAATCGTTAAGGTCCGCTATATCACGAATTACCGCAATCTCTTTGCCGTCTTCGTTCAAAAGCGTGATGTAGTTATAAATTTTGTTAACGGGGAAAAGTCGGCGCGGCTCAAGCCTATTATACGTTTCTCC
>JAFPBM010000148.1 GCA_017424125.1 Clostridia bacterium
ACAGAGAAAATATGGTAAATAACGACGAACTCGTTGCTTGTTACGATATTGTTCTTGATGAAAACGGCTGCCTTAAAAGCGCAAAAATGATTGCGGAAGACGAAGAGGCAGAGGGCGTAAAATGGTATGCATATATGGAAGAACCCGATCCAATTCCGTGGTTTAACGACCAGACCTATATCAATACGTTAGACCCGCCTTCAATGCGCCGTTTTATAGAGGTTACGTACGAGCGCTATAAAGAGGTAGTTGGTGACGATTTCGGAACACTTATCCCCACAATGTTTACAGACGAGCCGCAGTTTACCCACAAAACCCGTCTGGGCTTTGCGGGCGAAAGCAAAAAGGTGCTTCTGCCTTGGACGCACGATATTACCGAAACCTTCACCGCCGCATACGGCGAAGATTTGGTAGCGCACCTGCCCGAACTTGTTTGGGAATTGCCCGACGGAAAAATTTCCACCGTGCGCTATCATTACCACGACCACGTGGCAGAGCGTTTTGCCTCGGCTTTTGCCGACCAGTGTGGCGGTTGGTGCGAACAAAACGGACTTATGCTTACAGGTCATATGATGGAAGAGCCGTCGCTTCTGAGTCAGTCACAGGCGTTGGGCGAAGCAATGCGCTCATACCGTAGTTTTCAGTTGCCGGGCGTTGATATGCTCTGCGACCAGGTAGAACTCACCACAGTAAAACAAGCACAGTCAGCATCGCATCAGTACGGACGTGAAGGCGTTGTAAGTGAACTTTACGGCGTAACAGGTTGGGATTTTGATTTCAGAGGACACAAATTCCAGGGTGACTGGCAGGCGGCTTTGGGCGTTACAACCCGCGTTCATCATCTTTCTTGGGTTTCTATGAAAGGTGAAGCAAAACACGACTATCCTGCAACGTTTAACTATCAGTCACCGTGGTATAAGGATTACGGCGTGGTAGAAGACCACTATTCGCGCATACATACCGCACTTACACGCGGAAAAGCGCTTGTAAAGGTCGGTATTGTCCACCCGATTGAAAGTTATTGGCTCCACTTCGGTCCCGAAGAGCAGACCGCCGCAATCCGCAAACAGATGGACGATAACTTCAAAAATCTTACAAAATGGATGCTTACAGGTAACGTCGATTTTGACTTTATCTGTGAATCACTGTTGCCTTCACAGTGTGAAAAGGGCGGCGCACCGCTTAAGGTTGGCGTTATGGAGTACGATACTATTATAGTACCTGCTTGTGAAACTCTGCGCAGCACTACACTTGAACGTCTTGAAGCATTTAAAGCGGCGGGCGGAAACCTCATATTCCTCGGCGATGCACCTTTGTATGAAGATGCCGTACCGAGTGAGCGCGGCAAAGCACTTTATGCAAAGTCAAACTGCACAGGCTTTATGAAAGAAAGTGTGCTTGATGCCGTAGCGGGTGCGCGTATGGTTGATATTCGCAACAAAAAAGGTGAGCGCACCGAAGACCTTATCCACAATTTGCGCGAGGACGGGGAAGACCGTTGGCTCTTTATCGCCCACTCTGAAAAACCATATAATAAGGACGTTCCCAAGAAACAGGAAATTAAAATCACCCTAAAGGGCGAATACGGCGTAATGCTTTATGATACTATGACGGGCGAAATTAAACCGTTACAGTCGGAAATTGAAAAAGGCAAGACGGTAGTTAAAACGGTTATTTACGATTTGGATTCGCTTCTTCTCAGGTTTACGGACAGAAACGCTGTTAATGCTATGGAAGAAACCGAAACAGCCGGTGAGGAGAGAAAGGTAACCGTACCTAAACTCGTTCCCTTCACACTTGACGAGCCTAATGCTTTCGTGCTTGACAAAGCGGAATATTCGCTCGACGGTGGGGAACTTCACCCCGAAACCGAAATTATGCGCGTCGATAACGCAGTAAGAGCAATGCTCGGTTGGCCGAAAAACGACGGTTGGGTAACACAACCTTGGGTTTACGGCAAACAGGCACCCGACCACTCGGTTTATCTGCGCTATACCTTTATGTGCGATGAAAAGATTAAAAACGTTAAACTCGCACTTGAGGACGCAAAGGAATCTAAAATCGTGCTTAACGGCAAAGAAATAAAGGCAGAGCCTGACGGATGGTTTGTTGATAAGAGCATAGAAACCGTCGCACTTCCCACGCTTAAAAAGGGTGAAAACGTGCTCGAACTTACACAACCGTTCGGCAGAAGAATTAACCTTGAATGGTGCTATCTCCTTGGTGATTTCGGCGTGCGCGTAAACGGCGAATACCGCGCTATTACAAAGAAACCAACCGTGCTTGGTTTTGATGATATAACGCACCAAGGCCTTGCACATTATACAGGTAATATCACTTATAACGTTTATATTGAAACCACAGGCGGCAGAGTGGAAATAGAAACACCGCACTATGCAGGCGCCGCAGTTAAGGTTGAAATTGACGGCAAAAAAGATTATATAATCTATCCGCCTTATAAACTTGATTTAGGACGTTTGCCCGCGGGTAAACACACCCTAAAACTTACACTCCTCGGCAACCGCTATAACGCTTTCGGCGCACTTCACCTTGCCGATTCAGAGCGTTTTTGGCTCGGACCCGATATGTGGCACACAAAAGGTGCAGAATGGAGTGAAAGTTACCGTTTCCGCCCGCTTGGCATCCTTTCCGCACCATATATCACCGAAACAAAATAACAAAAAAAGGACGCAACGCCCAACTTCTTTATAAGAAGTTGGGCAGTTTTATTCGTCAAAGGCGAGTGGTATTCGCTTCGCGAGTTTTGTTGGCGAATAAAATACCGCTGAAACCGCAAGGTTTCAATATCACTTTTGCTGTTAGGCAAAAATATCACTGCAAACGATAGTTTGCAATATCACTTTACCCACCGAACCCCCTCAAGTTTTTCTTTG
>JAFPBM010000149.1 GCA_017424125.1 Clostridia bacterium
TAAGCTGTTCGAAGTATTTCTTACCAACTTCCATAACAACGTCTGAATACATCTGAATAAATCTTCTGTAGCAGTCCCAAGCCCATCTTGCGTTTCCGGATCTTTCTGCCATTGTTTCAACAACATCTTCATTAAGACCGAGGTTGAGGATTGTATCCATCATACCGGGCATTGAAGCACGTGCGCCCGAACGAACAGAAACGAGAAGCGGGTTTTCTTTATCGCCGAACTTCTTGCCGGTGATACCCTCCATCTTGTCGATGTACTCCATAATTTCTGCCTGGATGTCATCATTGATTTTTCTGCCGTCCTCATAGTACTGAGTGCAGGCCTCTGTGGTTACGGTGAAACCCTGGGGAACGGGAAGACCGATTTTGGTCATCTCTGCAAGGTTAGCACCCTTACCGCCGAGAAGTTCACGCATTGATGCGTCGCCTTCTGAGAAAAGGTAAACAAACTTTTGACTCATTATGAATCATCCTCCTGAATATTTTTGGCTTCTGCCATTTTTAACATAGTGTACCTTCCTTCGCAGGAAGTAGCACTTTATTATACCACTAACGCCGCAAAAATAAAAGCATTTTTTTACATTATATATAATATTGTGCAAAAAATATCAAAAAAATCAAAATCCCACCGCTTTTTTTCGGTGGGATTCTATAAATTATTTATCTTTATAGTTAATTACACGCAAAATTGTGGGGCTTAAAATCAGGTTGGTTGCGAGTTCGAAAAGGAAGTTTCCGCCCGCTAAACCCAAAAACATATAGCCGATAACGTTCGAAAATCCCTCTGCCGCGCCCCATTCTGAAATCGTTTTTAAGAAGAAACAAACGCAACCGAGCAAGAAAACTCCCGTATTTACAACGGGACATACAAACGCCGCTAAAAGCACCGCAATGTACTGGTTTTTCTTGGCAAAAATTCGGTAAGTAACACCCGCCGCAAAACCGCAAAGCAAACCTTTAGCCAAAACGGTTACAATTGTGCCTATTACGCTTATGGACATAAACGCCGCCGCGTCACCGCTTAAAAGTACCGTAACACCGAAGGTAAGTCCAAGCCAAGCACCAACGCCTTTACCGCAGGTTGCCGCACCCAAAACTATGGGTATAAGCACAAGCGAAATAGAAAATGGTCCGAGTTTTATAAACGAACCCAACAGTTGAAGCACAACTACAAGCGCCGTAAGGACAGCCGAAAGCACAAGCACCTTTGTTTTTTCTTTTCTACTGATTGTTGACATAAAAACACTCCTTGATACCATCCCGCTTTTGCGGGTACAGTTCTTTATTGTTAATGACGGTTGTTTTTTTCGTAAATTATGCGAAGTCCGTCAAGTAACAGGTTTTCGTTTAAGATTATTTCGCGCTTACAGCAAGAAACAATCTGTTTGGCTCTTCCGCCCGTCGCAACGATTGCGGCTTTTTCACCGAGTTCCGCCTCAATATGCTCAATCATTCCGTCAAGCATTGCCGCGGCACCGAACACAAGGCCCGATTTCATACAGTCGGCGGTGTTTTTGCCGATTACAGACGGTGGCGGCTCGATATGAACCGAGGGAAGTTGTGCGGTTTTAGAGGTTAAAGCCTCCAAAGTCAGACCTATTCCCGCCGCAATTACGCCGCCTAAAAAAGCGCCGTTTTTATCAAGTACGCTTATGGTTGTCGCTGTGCCAAGGTCGATTACTATACAGGGCATGGTGTATTCCGCCAAAGCGCCGACAGCGCCTGCCGCAAGGTCTGCACCCAGTTGTGCTGGGTCGTCAATGCGGATGTTAAGCCCTGTTCGCACACCCGGTCCCAAAATGAGCGGGACGATGTTGCACAGTTTGCTGATTGCGTTGCTGACAGAGGCGCAAACCTGCGGTACAACCGAACAGATTATAGCGTCTTCTATCACTTTTGCATCATATCCGTTCAGTTTCATAACGTCGCAGATTTCGATAGCGTACTGGTCTTCGGTACGAGTTTTATCCGTGGCAAGACGAGAGGTGAACAAAAGTCTCTCTTCTTCGTACAGCCCGAGCGTAATGTTGGTGTTGCCGATGTCGATTGCCAAAAGCATAAAATTCACTCCATTCTTCAGTTTTCTATAGAATTTTAGCACAAGTGTAAATTTTCGTCAATAATTTTGTTGACAAAACGGTCGCGTACTGATATAATATCAAGGCTATTTGTGGGAATTTGCCCATTTTATAGTTCCTTGCCGAACTGCGTGTTCGGCCAATAGTCCAGAAGGAGGTGCAACGAGATGAAAGTTAAATACGAATTAGCTATGATTTTCTCTGTAACCGGCGCTGATGAAACAGTTGCTGAAATGGTTGAGAAATTCAAGGCTCTTATCGAGGCTAACGGTACCATCGAAAACGTTGACGAATGGGGTAAGCGCAGACTTGCCTATCCGATTAACGACGAGACCGAAGGCTATTATGTCATTACGACATTCGAAAGCGATGCCGCATTCCCGGCTGAGCTTGAGCGTGTAGCAAAAATCACCGACGGTGTATTGCGCACAATGATTATTAAAAAGTAATGGAGGGTAACCACTATGTTTAATCTGGTTGTTTTAACAGGCAGATTGACTGCCGACCCCGAACTCAGGTACACAAGCAATAATATCCCCGTAACTTCCTTTTCCATTGCGGTAAACCGCCGCTATAAAGCAGGAGAAGAAAGCCAAGCAGATTTTATTAACATTGTTGCCTGGCGCCAAACTGCCGAATTTGTTACAAAGTATTTCAAAAAGGGCAGTATGATTGGCATTGAAGGTTCTATTCAGACAAGAAGATATGTTGATAAGGACACCGGCAAGAACAGAACTGCATTTGAGGTTATCGCCAACAATGTTCAGTTTGTAGAGTCACGCCGTGACGGCGCCGCCGGAGGAGAGGTTGATGCCGCTCCCGCATCCTTCAACAATACCGATAGCGGAGATTTTTCTGTTATCGCAGCTGATGACGACCTTCCGTTTTAATTTAACGTGTTAAGTCACATTTAGTTTCAAGAATGGAGGATAATTCTCATGGAGAAAAACGATAGACCCGCACGCAGAAAGCCTCATAAGAAGGTTTGCCATTTCTGCGTTGACCGTGTTGAAGAAATCGATTACAAGGATGTTGCACGTCTTCGCAAGTTCATCTCTGAACGCGCAAAGATTCTTCCCCGTCGTGCAACAGGCACCTGTGCAAAGCACCAGCGTGAACTCACAACCGCTATCAAACGTGCAAGACAGGTTGCTTTACTTCCCTACGTAAACGACTAATAAACGTTAAAACCCGACCAACGGGAGTTGCGGTTAGGGATTAAATGCCTAAAAAAGCAACTTTTTGCGGTCTAATGTGTTAAAACCCCACGATACGCGTCAGCGTTACCGTGGGGTTTTGCCTTTTATTCCACTAAAAAGTTATCTTTTTTAGGTGCCA
>JAFPBM010000150.1 GCA_017424125.1 Clostridia bacterium
ATTCTTTTCTTCCGCACAAACGAAATTTCGCTCCACGCTAACCGCGATATTCCGTGGACGCTTGACGGTGAACAGGGTTTCTCAACGCGTGACGATTTCAAAATAAAGAATATTCAATCTGCTATTTCGTTTTACGTTCCCGATAAAAATTAAGTGATTTAAAGGATGTGTTTTTTTTGTTTACAAGAGATATGGGTATCGACCTTGGTACCGCTAATACACTTGTTTGTATAAAAGGAAAGGATATTATAATGCGCGAGCCATCGGTTGTGGCTTACGACGTTCGCAATGACGAAGTGCGCGCCGTTGGACGTGAAGCCAAAGAAATGATCGGCAGAACGCCCGGCTCTATCGTTGCAGTTCGTCCACTTCAAGACGGCGTTATTGCCGATTTTGACGTTACCGCCGCTATGCTTAAGCGTTTTATAAAACAGGCACTTCGCGGTTCGTTCTTTTCACGCGTTCGCGTTATAATATGTATCCCCGCAGGCGTAACAGAGGTTGAAAGCCGTGCGGTTTACGATGCCGCAAAACAGGCGGGCGCTACCGAGGTTGATTTGATTGAAGAACCTATGGCGGCAGCTCTCGGTGCCGGACTTCCTGTTGATGAAGCAACGGGTAATATGGTTGTTGATATCGGCGGCGGCACGAGTGAGGTTGCGGTTATATCACTTGGCGATATCGTAACGGCACAGTCGGTGCGCGTTGCGGGTGATGACCTCGACGAAGCCATTATCAACTACGTACGAAAAAAATACAATCTGCTTATCGGCGAACGCACGGCAGAACAACTTAAAATCGATATTGGCTCTGCCGTTCCTTACGAAGACGAAGGCAGTGTTGAAATCAAGGGAAGAAACCTTGTTGACGGATTACCGAAAAACGTTATAATAACCGCTGCAGAGGTGCGTGAGGCAATTAGCGACACACTTGCGAGCATTATTGACGCTATACGCAGCACTCTTGAAAAAACACCGCCCGAACTTGCGGCAGATATTATTGATTCGGGCATCACTCTTACGGGCGGCGGCGCACTTCTTCGCGGTCTTGCCGACCTTATCAGCGCCGAAACCGATATGCCCGTAACTATTGCAGAAAATCCGCTTGACTGTGTTGTTTTAGGCACGGCAAAGCGTCTTGAATCTTCAGATTCTTTCAACAACTACGTATTCAAACGCGGAAGAAAATACCGTTAACCACAGGTGATGGAATGAGATATTTCTTTAGAAGCCGCCGTTTTAAGATTGCGGCTACCATACTTGCTACACTCATAATCATTTCGATTATCGCACGTATTGTGGGCGGAATTATATCGCCCCAATCAAGTATTCTCGGCTCGTTTATCGTTCCGTTTCAATCGGCGGGCAGGGCTGTTGGGAATTATTTTTCCGACCTTGCCGAAAAAATTGACGGCAACGAAAAACTGACAGCGGAAAACAAGGAACTGCGCGATAAGGTAAACGAACTTACAAGTTCGCTTATTGATTATGATAAAGCAAAACAGGAAAACGAATTTTTAAAACAATACCTTGAAATCAAGGACAACAATACCGATTACCAATTTGAAGAGGCGCTTCTCATAGCGCGTGACACCGACGACCCGTTTGGCAGTTTCACGCTCAACAAAGGCAGTCTTCACGGTGTTTCACTTTATGACCCTGTTATTGAGGCGAGCGGACTTGTGGGATATATTTCACAGGTTGGCGCCTCATATTCCAAGGTTACAACCATTTTAAGCCCCGATATCAGCGTTGCCGCTTTTGACAGACGTACGGGTGACGCGGGTATCATAAAGGGCACCGTTAAATCGGCAGAGGGTGGAAATACACGCATCGGCAATCTTTCACGTTCTTGCACCGTCGCTATCGGCGACTACATAGTCACTTCGGGCGGCGGCGTTTTCCCTGAAGGTATGCTTATCGGCACCGTTACCGAAATCGGAACCGATTACAACAGCGCAATTTATGCCGACCTTACACCCGCTGTAAACCTTGACGAACTGCGCGATATGATGATTATCACCTATTTTTCGGGACAGCAAAACCTTGGCGGTGATAAAAAATGAAACAAATAAAACACACCTCTTTGTTTTATACCATAGTCGCGGTTGCTATTATCCTTTTTTATCTGCTTGACAGTACCGAAATTTTAACCCTTAAAATCGGCACCGCACACCCCATTCTTTTAATTCCGTTGCTCGTTTCGGTATCTATGACGGCGCGCGAATGGGTGGGACTTGTTTTCGGTTGCTTTACAGGGATTTTGCTTGACATTACCGCGGCGGACACGTACTGTTTTAATCTTGTTGCGTTTGCTCTTATAGGTTGCGTTTGCGGACTTCTCTGTTCCTATTTTGTAAACGATAACATCTATTCTGCTCTGGTGTTATCGGTTTGTTCAAGCCTTGCGTATTTTACAGTAAAATGGCTTGTTTTCTTCGTATTTGACGGCAACGCCGATGCACTTCAGTTTTTTGTCAATCATTCACTTCTATCGGCGATATACACGTCACTTTTCATTGTTCCTTTTTATTACGCTATTCATTTTATTTCCAAAAAAACTAATTATATTTCTTAAGGTGGTGAATCAAAATGGCAGTTAACAAGAAAAAGCCTTTCAGCAAACACAACGTTGTTCTCAGTTTAATACTTGCTGCCGTTTTGGTGTTTTATTCCTTTAGGATGCTTGATTATCAGGTAATCAACGCCGCAACCTACAGCAGTCAATCCAAAAACGCTTATTCAAGGACAAGCGTTATTAAGGCGTCACGCGGTGAGATTCTTGACCGCTACGGCAGACAACTTGCCGCCAACCGCAACGGTTACGACATTGTTTTCAACCGAGCGTACATTGAACGTGACGAACTTAATGATTTGATTGTAAAAATGATGACTCTGCTTACAGAGTATAATACCGTTTGGAACGACGATTTGCCCATTCTTAACAAATCGCCCTATTCCTTTACAGATGACGAAGCGGCAAAAAAGACCTTACGCCGCATTTTGGGTGTTGCACATTATGCCACCGCCGAAGACTGTTTTACACAACTTATAAAGCGTTACTCGCTTGAAGGGTTAGACCCGAATCTTCAGCGCCATATTATGGGCGTAAGATATACTATGGAGGTTGCAAACTTTTCGGTTGCCAACCCATACACCTTTGCTTCCGACATATCTGAAGAACTTATGCTTCGAATCAGCGAATCAGCATTTATGGTGGACGGAATTTCGGTAAACACCGTACCTGTTCGCGAATATGCAGAAGGCACTTTGGCATCCAACATAATCGGCACGGTTGGTGCTATGAATGCGGAAAACTGGGAAAAACTGCGTGATAAGGGATATTCCTACAGCGACAAAATCGGTATTACGGGAATTGAGGCGCAGTATGAAGAACAGTTGCACGGAACCGACGGCGAAATAACCTATACCCTTGACGGCAACGGAAACATTCTAAGCACAGAGGTTACCAAAGCACCAATCCCCGGCAAGACACTTATACTCTCACTTGATAAGAAGTTGCAACAAAGCACACAAGATGCACTACAAAATTTAATCACGTCGCTCAACGAAAAGGGTGGTAGCGCAACGGGCGGTGCGGCAGTTGCAATTGACATAAAAACGGGCGAGGTTTTGATTGCCGCCAACTACCCAACCTTTGACGTTAACGATTATTTTAAAAAATATAACGAATTGTCGCAGGCAAAAAACAAACCGCTTACCAATCGCTCGCTTGCGGGTATTTACCCACCGGGCTCTTCCATAAAACCGATTATCAGTATTGCGGCGCTTGAAAATGCCAAACTGATGGCAGATGAGCGCGTTACCTGCACAAAGGTTTATAAATTCTATCAAGACGTTGGATTTACGCCCTCTTGTATGGGACACCACGGTTCTATCAACGTAGTTACTGCGCTTTCACGTTCTTGCAACTACTTTTTCTATGAGATGGGACGAAGACTTGGCATTGATGCCGTTAACTCTTATCTCAAACAATTTGGCCTTGGTGAAAAGACGGGCGTTGAAGTTTATGAATCAAAGGGTATCCGCGACGATGCTAAATCGGGTTGGTTTGCGGGTAACACCCTACAGGTTGCAATCGGTCAGCACAACGCGTTCACACCTATTCAGATTTGCTCTGCCACCGCAACCATTGCCAATAGCGGTGTGCGCTATAAAACAACATTTGTCAACAGTATTCTCTCATACGATTTGAGCGAAACTTATTATAGAAATGAACCGCAGGTACTTAACCAAATTAAAATAAGCGACAACGTTCTCGACACCGTAAAGCGCGGTATGCTTTCGGTTACAGAGGACGGTACGGGTAGTGCGGTTTTCGGCGATTATCCCATTCAGGTCGGTGGTAAAACCGGTACCGCACAGACCGACAACGGTGCCGACCACAACGTATTCGTGGCCTTTGCACCCTTTGAAAACCCCGAAATTGCCGTTGCCGTTGTTATTGAACACGGTGCGTCAAGTTTTACGAGTGGCTCGGTTATGCGCTCTGTTATGGACGCTTATTTCTTCAACCAGGAAGAAACCTATAAAGACGAAGCCGCAAACACGCCGCTTAAGTAATTTAAAATTGACTTTAGAGTGGTAATGTGCTAAAATAGATTAGATGCGAGGTGATACGGCGGATGAAAAGAATTATTGCCTTTACTTCGGGCAAAGGCGGTTCGGGCAAATCAACTTGTTGCGTTTCGGTCGCTTTGGCTTTGGGACAAGCAGGGCACAAAGTTTTGCTTTGCGATTTAGATGCGGGACTTAGGTGTCTTGATTTACTCACCGGTGTAGAGGAAAACCTTGTTTTTGACCTAAAGGACGTGCTTGAGGGCAAACCGCTTGCCGATGCCGCACTGCAAAGTCCGCTAAACCCAAACGTTTTCACCCTTGCCGCACCTAAATATAATTATGAGTTTGACGGTGAAGCGCTTTCTTCTATGCTTCTTACCGCACAGGAATATGATTATATTTTGCTTGATTTTCCTGCAGGAACGGATTTTCCGTTTTGCAAGGAGATTTCGGACATAGTTGACTTTATCGTTGTCGCAACCGCAGACAGAGTAGGCATGCGCGATGGTGACGCGATGACGCAAAAACTTATGGAATTCGGCGCTAACTGCCGTCTTATTATAAACAAATTTGACCGCCGCCTTGTAAAACAAGGCACTTTTGGCGGTGTGGACGATATTATCGATTGCTGCGGTTGCAGACTTTTGGGTATCGTTCCGTTCGACCCTTTAATGCTTTCACGCAAACAGGGTAAATTTTACAAACGCACACTTACAAAGCGCGCGTTTGAGCGAATCAGTAAAAGAATTTGCGGATACGAAGTTCGTCTTCCTCGAATTAAAAAGATTGAGAAAGGAAAATGATTTTATATGAACATAGCACTTATTGCGCACGACACCAAGAAAGAACTGATGGTTCAATTCTGTATCGCATACTGCGGTATTTTAAGCCATCATACAATAATGGCTACGGGCACAACGGGAAAAACAATTGAACAGGCAACAGGACTTAACATTAACAAGTTCATGAGTGGCCGCAGCGGCGCACAACAAATCGCATCGCGCATAAGCTATGACGAAATCGACCTTTTACTTATATTCAGAGACCCCACAAACCGCAAAGCTGACGAACCCGACGAAAACGAACTTTTGCGCCTTTGCGACAGTCACAACATTCCTGTTGCAACCAACATAGCAACCGCCGAAGTTTTAATTCACGGACTTGAACGCGGCGACCTTGATTGGCGCGACGTTTTAAGAGATATCAGATAAACAATATATTCTTCGCGCTGTGACGCGGAAAGAGTAGCACAAAGGGCAACATACAGAAAGCGGCGCCTTGGCTGAGAGCGCTGTGTAACGCTATTGTGTGAAGACACCCGCTGAGCGCCGTCTTTCGACCGTATTCCCTGCGTTAAAGGGACTAAAGTGGGACCTTTTGGTCTTATTAGGGTGGCACCACGGGTATACCCCGTCCCTTTGCGGACGGGGTATTTTTATATTTTTATATATTTAAGGAGAACAAAATGGCTGAAATTAACAGAGCGCCGCGCGGCACAAACGATTGTTTGCCCGCCGACAGCATAAAATGGCAATATGCAGAAAAGAAAATGCTTGAAACCGCAAGTCTTTTCGGTTTTTCGGAAATCAGACTTCCCGTTTTTGAACATACTGAGGTTTTCACCAAAAGCGTTGGTGATACAACGGACGTTGTTCAAAAGGAAATGTATACATTCCTTGATAAAGGCGGACGTTCAATAACACTTCGTCCCGAACTTACGGCCGGTGTTGTACGTTCGGTTATTGAGCACGGATTACTCGCAGGACCTATGCCGCTTAAGGTTTGTTATATCGG
>JAFPBM010000151.1 GCA_017424125.1 Clostridia bacterium
CAGTCAAGGCGGTAAAGGAAAAAGAGGATTTAAAATCGATTGGAAACTCAACGACGTTACCTAAGGATATCACGGATAGAGAGGAGATAAAGCGTTGGTTTTACGTCTTATCAGAAAGCGTTGTGGCGAGGTTGCGCGCGGCGGACGTTGGGCGTGCGAATACCGTACATATCGTCGTTCGAAACGAGCGGTTAGAAGATTCGACCTGCCAGACGAAAGTTCCTCCAACGGCGATTTGCGGCGACGTTAAACGGCATTCTCCCACACTCTGCCGCCCTTTTGTTTGATGCGGGAGTTGACGTTATCACAGGTGGCAATCACACCTTCAGACGCCGCGAGATTTTTGACACTTTAGAAGAAAATCCGCGTCTTTTACGCCCATCTAATATGCCCAAGACGGCATTCGGCAAGGGATACGGTATATACGACTATGGACGTTTTTCGGTTGGCGTTATAAACCTACTTGGAACGACATATATGGAAAGTATGGATTGCCCTTTCCGCGAGGCCGACAGAATTGTCGACATAATGCAAACTGAGGGCGTTAAAATTATTATTGTGGATTTTCACGCCGAGGCGACCAGCGAGAAGCGCGCTTTGGGATTTTATCTTGACGGAAAGGTTTCTGCTCTGTTTGGCACACACACCCACGTGCAGACCGCCGACGAACAAATTTTGCCGCACGGCACAGGATACATTACCGATGTTGGTATGACGGGTCCCTTGCAATCTGTTTTGGGTGTTAAACCCGAGATTGTTATTTCTAAATTTATGGACCGAATGCCTGTGCGTTTTGCGCTTTCAGACGGCGAATGTGAACTTTGCGGAGTGCTGTTTACGATTGACGAAAAGACAGGACTTTGCCACGGAGTTAAACGAATTACTTACTAAAAGGAGTGAAAGGGTTATGAAAAAGGCGCGAATTGTCTGTCTGCTGCTTTGCGTTTTGCTTGCGCTTTGCGGTTGCAGTGGCGATACGTCGTCCGATTACAGTAACGGTCAAGTGACACAACACAAGACCGACAGTTACGTTATGCACCTTTTATACAACGAAACCGACTCGTATAACCCTTACGCCGTTACCACAAAAGAAAACAAAGAACTCGGCTATCTTCTTTACGATTCACTTATTTCTTTGGGCACCGATTTCGAGCCAGTTTATAAAATCGCCGACAAAATTACGCTTGACGGCAAGGTTTGCACCGTCAGCATAAAGGGCGTTATGTTTTCGGACGGAACGCGACTTACTGTAAACGACGTTATCTATTCTGCAAACCTTGCAAAGGCTTCTTCCACGGTTTATGCCGAGCAATTGGCTACGGTTGAATCCATTGAAGCGGTTGGCGGCAACATTGTTTTTAATCTAAAAAAAGCCGACCCGTTTTTTGTTAATTTGCTCGACTTTCCTATTATTAAAGCGGAAAGTGAGAATATTAAAAGTGAGGACAACGTTATTTTGCCGCCGATTGGCGCGGGCAAATACGTGCTTGACGTTAAAAACGCTGTTTTGACACCCAACAAGCATTATTACGGTGAACCTTGCAAATTTCCTGAAATAAAACTCATAAATGCGCCGGGCAAAGAATCTATCGAGCATTACGTTGCGGCAGGTGTTGTATCGGTTTGCTACAGCGACTATAGCGACAACACCATTCCTCGAATGAGCGGACGCAAAGTTTCGGTGCCGCTTAACAATATGGTGTTTATCGGAATCAATATGTCGCACCCGCTATTATCAAACAAATATTTACGTTATGCAATATCCTCTGCCGTTGACCGAGATGAAATTGTTAAAGAGGCTTATTACGGCAACGGAATAGTTGCAAATGGACCGTTCAACCCGCTTTGGAAGCACGGCGAGGGCTTTCAGACACTTGAAAATAAGAGCAACGAAGAAATAAGTGTTGTTAATTTAGAGAAAATAGGTTATAATGGTAAAGATAATGGGGGGTTCAGGGTTAACTCTAAAGGAAAACGTCTATCCCTTTCCTTGCTTGTAAACTCTGATAATGCGGCTCGCATTTCGGTTGCAAGGATGATTTCACAGCGGCTTTCGCAGGTTGGAATTGAACTTAAAATTACCGAAGTTTCTTTTGAACAGTATATTCAAAGATTGCAAAGCGGAGCGTTCGACCTGTATTTAGGTGAAGTAAGGTTACTTGCCAATATGGATATTACACAAATCGTAACTCCGGGCGGTAGCGCGGCTTACGGTATTGCTAATAAAAATATCGAGGAAGAAAAAGAGGAAAAAGACGACAAGAATAAAGAGCAAGAGCCGCAAGAAATTGTCGACGTGACAGACGGCATCAACCTTACCGCTGCGGCAGCAGTTGCAGGTTATTACGGCGGCGAATATACACTCGGTGACGTGGCGTCAACCTTCCTTTCGGAAATGCCGCTTATCCCACTTATGTACCGCACGGGAATTACGATGTTTACACCCGATATTAAGTCTTCCCCCACGGTATCTTATTGCGATTTATTTATTGATATAAACAACTATTCTTTTGAAAATTAGGAGGTCTATTATGATTTTGTACGAAACCATTAACGGAACGGTAACCATCTCTAACGAATATATGACCAAACTGATTGGTCAGGCTGTTACCTCCTGTTTCGGCGTTGCGGGTATGGTGCCCTGCGGCGGAAAACAAAAGTTTTTAGGTTTAGTTTCCAAAAAGGAATATCTTGACCGCGGTATTGCCGTAAAAGGCGATATAAGCGGTATTGATATAGAACTTCATATAATTGTTTCTTACGGCATGAACATTAACGCTATTGCAAAAAGCATTGTTCACAAGGTTAAGTATGCCGTAAATGAAACAACAGGCATTACGGTTAACAAGGTCACCGTCAAGGTCGACGGTATTAAAGAATAGGCGCCGTGCGTCTTTACTGACGTGACGGGGATTTGCCTTGTCACACCAAAGGAGTGTTTTTATTTTGCTAAACGGTAATACCTTGCGCGACGCGATTATATCGGGCGCAAACAATATTTCAAACTGCAAAGTGCGTGTTGACGAACTCAACGTTTTCCCTGTACCCGACGGTGATACAGGCACTAATATGTCTATGAGTATCGGCAACGCCGCACGCGAACTTGCCCGTCTTGAAGGTGAGACTGTAAGCAAGGTCGCAGACGTTGCTGCATCGGCACTGCTTCGCGGTGCGCGCGGTAACTCGGGCGTTATTACGTCACTTTTATTCCGCGGATTTGCAAAAGGATTCAAGGATGCGGAATTTATTACGTCGGAAAATCTCGCGGCGGCGCTTAAATTCGGCGTTGAGGCGGCTTACAAAGCCGTTATGAAACCCACAGAGGGTACCATTCTCACCGTTGCACGTGTTGCATCTGAATATGCTGAAAAAGCCTATGAGGACGGAAAAGAGCCTATCGAAGTTTTCGAGGCGGCTATGGAGGGTGCGGAATATGCCCTTTCACAAACTCCCGAACTTTTGCCTGTACTTAAGAAAGCCGGTGTTGTTGACGCGGGCGGCAAAGGTTTCTGCGTTATACTTGACGGTATGTACTCCGTTCTTAAAAACGGCGTTATGATTGAAAGCGAAGCGTCTTCCGGCGAAGTTAAGGCTGAAAGCGAAGAGCGCAACGTTGCAGGAGAATTTGACGGTGAAATCACCTTTACCTACTGCACTGAGTTTATTGTAAACCGAAATTCCGAAGTAGATAAGGCTCCCGCAGAACTTCGCGCGGAACTTGAAAAAATCGGCGACTGCGTTGTTGTGGTTGACGATGACGAAATCATTAAAGTTCACGTTCACACCGACCACCCCGGTAACGCTATTGAAAACGGACTTTTGTTTGGTAGTCTTGTAAATCTTAAGATTGAAAATATGCGCGACCAACACGAACGCGCAAAGCACGATTCGGGTACCAAGAAACCCGCACAAAACAGCACCCGTACCGAGACATACACACCCGTAGCCCCCGAAAAGCCGGTTGGATTTGTTTCGGTTTGTGCCGGAAGCGGAATTGAGGCGCTGTTTACCGATTTGGGCGTTGATTCACTCGTTAGCGGCGGTCAAACAATGAACCCCAGCACCGACGATATTTTACGCGCGATTGAACTTACCCCTGCAGAGACGGTATTTGTTCTGCCCAACAATAAAAACATCATTATGGCGGCAGAACAGGCTATTCCGATTAGCACACGCAAGGTAATTGTTCTGCACACACGCACTATCCCTGAGGGAATTTCGGCTATGCTTGCATTTGACCCCGATTCTTCCGATGAAGACAACGCTATTAATATGCGTGATGCATATAGCCGAGTTGGCACAGGTCAAATCACCTTTGCGGCAAGAGATTCTGATTACGAAGGCCACAAAATTAAAAAAGGTGAACTTTTGGCACTTGCTAACGGCAAGGTTTCGTTTGTTGAGACCGATATGAGCCGTTGTATCCAAAAACTTATAAAGCAACTGTTAAACCGCGATTCGAGTTTTGTTACCGTAATTTACGGTGAGGACGTTACAGACGAACGCGCAGCAGAAATTGAAGAAGAACTTAATGCTAAGTTTGCAGGCAAAGTTGAGTTTACCTTTATAAAGGGTATGCAACCCATTTATTACTTTATCATTTCGGTGGAGTAGAATGAACAGAAAACTACAATACTTAAAGGGCGTTGGCGAAAAAAGAGCACAGTTGTTTGCAAAACTGGGTGTCGATTCGGTCGGCGCCCTTTTACGCTATTATCCGCGCGGGTATACGGATTACAAAAACGTAACGCAGATTGTGGATTGTACGCTATCAGATACCGTTTGCATCAAAGCAGAGATTATAACGCCCATTGAAGAACGCGAACACAGAAAAGGAATGACCACCTACCGCTTTTTAATATCTGATGAGAGCGGTAGTATGGCGGTTACACTATTCAACCAAAAGTATCTTGCGGCACGACTACATACGGGTAGCACGTATTTATTCTACGGCAAAGTTTCGGGCAGTCCGTTCTGCCCCGAAATGACGTCTCCCGAAATACGCGACGAAAACTTTTCGGGAATACATCCCATATATCCCGCTTGTGAGGGTTTGCCATCAAGTGTTATTGAAAAGGCGGTTTCTAACGCGTTGCTTTTGGATATCTCCGAACCGTTACCGCAAAAACTTTTAGATAAATATAAACTCTGTCCGCTTTCTTATGCGCTTAAACACATACATTTTCCCGCATCCGAGGAAGCCCTTGCTATTGCACGGCGCCGACTTATGTTTGAAGAACTGTTTTTATTGCAGACCGGTCTTGCGTTATCGCGCAACGGTAATACGGGTGTTGGTATTGCTTTAGAAGAAGATTATACGGACGAATTTGTCAGTCGTCTTCCCTTTTCGCCAACCAACGCGCAACTGCGCGTAATACGCGAATGTATTACCGATATGCAAAGCGGTAAACAGATGAACAGGCTTATACAAGGCGATGTTGGAAGCGGAAAAACGGCTGTTGCGGCGGCGCTTATATATACGGTGGCTAAATGCGGCTATCAATCGGCTTTGATGGCGCCGACCGAGATACTTGCAGAGCAACATTATAAGACTTTACGAAAATTTTTCGGTGATGAATTAAAAATAGAACTTTTAACGGGCTCTTGCAAGAAAAAAGAGAAAGAACGCATTAAGGCGGCACTCGCAACGGGCGAAGTTTCGGTTGTTGTCGGCACCCACGCGCTGATAGTTGACGACGTTGAATTTTCTAATCTCTCGCTCGTTATAACCGACGAACAACACCGTTTTGGCGTGGCACAGCGAAAACGCCTTTCTGCAAAGGGTGAATCGCCCCACACGCTTGTTATGTCGGCAACGCCTATCCCCCGCACCCTTGCGCTTATTATCTACGGTGACCTTGATATAAGCATAATAGATGAACTACCCGCAGGGCGTAGTCCCATAAAATCCTTCGCGGTGGGTAGCGGCTACCATAGCAGAATTTACGATTTTTTGAAAGCCGAAATTGACAAAGGCAGACAAGGTTACATCATTTGCCCGTTGGTTGAAGAGGGCGAAAGCGATTTATGCTCTGCCGAGGAATATTACGAAAAACTGCAAAATGGTGTTTTTAAAGATTACAAACTCGGTCTTTTGCACGGCAAGATGAAAAGTTCCGACAAGGATGCCGTTATGAAGGCTTTTGCAGAGAATGAGATTAGTTTGCTTATTGCCACAACGGTTGTTGAGGTTGGCGTTGACGTGCCGAATGCAACGGTTTTGGTTATTGAAAACGCTGAACGTTTCGGTCTTTCACAACTGCATCAGTTGCGCGGACGCGTTGGACGCGGTAATAACGCTTCAACCTGTGTACTTATAACCGATGCAAAAGATGAAACCACACTCCATAGACTTGAAACGATTTGTTCTAC
>JAFPBM010000152.1 GCA_017424125.1 Clostridia bacterium
GATATGGACTCGGACGGTCTGTTGCTTATGACAAACGACGGAGAGCTTACCAACAAGCTGACCCACCCCAAGCATGAAATCCCCAAAATATACCACGTAAAAATCAAGGGCAAGGTAACGGAGGAGCAGATAAAAGCCCTCTCCAAGCCCATGAACATAGACGGCTACACCATTCTCCCCGTACAGACAAGCGCGGTTTCAATAAAGCAGGATTTTTCCGTTCTTGAAATGACGCTTTACGAGGGCAGAAACCGCCAGATAAGAAAAATGTGCGACATTGTGGGACTTAAAATAGTAAGACTTTGCCGCGTGGCTATCGGAAACGTAAAGCTTGGCGATTTACCCCCCGGCAAATGGCGCTATCTTACAAAAACTCAAGTTGCGTATTTAAAAGGCCCTAAATCGCAGAAAGGAAATTAAAATGCTTAAAGTTTTACCTATACAAACCAAAGAGGAACAGAAAATTGCCGCGTCAAGATGCGGGGTCAGCTTCAAGTCCGACGCGCTTGCTTACGCCGCAACGGTTGACGATGAGTTTGTAGGCGTGGGTCAGTTTAAGCTCACACCAAACGGCGGAGAGATCTACGACATCGCCCTTCTCAGCGGCAAAAACGATTTTGAGGCAATGTTCGTAATGGGGCGTGCTATGCTCAATTTTATAGATTTGTGCGGCATTCATTACGCCAAGTATATTTCCGAAGCTGTTGACGACACGCTTTTACGCGCCATCGGCTTTGAAAAAAACGCTGACGGAATTTACGATATAGACCTCACGGATTTCTTCAAGCACCCCTGCAAACATCACAAGGACGGCGCACACCCCTGCGACACGCCCCAAAAATAAAAAATTAACCTAATTTTCTCTTTTTCGACAACAAGCTCGCTTTAATTGTCAAATTTTACCAATTAAAGCGAGCTATTTTTGTTGAACATTTCAATTGGAAAATACTTGCAATTTTTACCAATTTATGGTAAAATATAGCAGTAAACCAAATTACTCAACACAAAAGGAGAAAATTATGACAAACTCAAACGCAAAAATTCTTATCGCTGATGAAAACCCTATGCAAAGACAGTCGCTTAAAGAGGGGCTGAAAAATGCGGGCTACCGCAATATCGACGACGCCGCAAACGGAGAGGACGCTTTGGTAAAAATAAACCGCTATCACCCCGACGTGGTGCTTATTGACCTTTGCCTTTCAAAGCTTGACGGAATTGGGGTTTTAAGAAACTGCAAGCAGATAAATTTCGGAAGCGATACCGCGCCCTCGTTTATTATATTTTCGGTATTCGCAAACTCCAACACCTTTCTTGAGGCGGCAAACGCCGGCGCGGAGCTATGTCTTATGAAGCCCTACAACATCGGAAGCCTTTGTGAGCATATCGAGTCTATTTTGAAAAACCGAGAAAAAGGAATTACCGCAAGCGCCGCCGAAAATCAAGCTCCCGACATTGAAACTCAGGTAACGAAAATCATTCACCAGATAGGCGTACCCGCCCACATCAA
>JAFPBM010000020.1 GCA_017424125.1 Clostridia bacterium
ACTGCGGTATGCGCCTATAATAAACGGGTTCTCTTCGCGTTTTATAAAGGTGTATGCCGCCACGACAAAAAGTTCCACAAATCGCGAAGCAACGGTGGCAACCGCCGCACCTGCAACACCCATTTTCGGTGCGCCGAAGTGACCGAAAATGAGTATGTAGTTGCCCATAAGATTGACAACTACGGCAATAATGCCCGCAATCATCGGCAAAACCGATTTACCCGTCTCACGCAGAGTACCGCAATAGCACTGTGTAATCGCGGCGGGGATTAAACCTATAAGCATTATGTTAAGATACTCTCTTGCATAATAAAGCGAAGACGCGGCGTCGCCTTTGCTGCCTTCACCCTTCAGATAAAGGTTAATAAGCGGTTCGCCCGCAAAAAAGAAAAGCGAAATACCCAAAACCGCTATAATAAAACAAGAGATTAACTTAAAACGAAAAGTGTCGCGTACACCTTTATTGTCGCCCGAACCGAAAAACTGTGCCGTAAAAATTCCCGCGCCCGAAATAGCACCGAAAATGCACAGGTTAAAAACAAAAATCAGTTGGTTTGTAATGGCAACACCCGTCATCTGCGTGGTGCCAACCTGACCGACCATAATATTATCAAGCATATTAACAAACTGTGTTATGCCGTTTTGTATAATAATAGGTAGCGCAAGGAAAATAATTCTGCTGTAAAATTCTTTATCGCCTATAAGTTTTTTAAGCAACTGTGTCACCTCTGAATAATAGTCAATGACATTATAATATAACACGTCGCCTTTTTCAATAAAAATATGTATGGTACGGCGTAGAAACCGTACCGTTTATCCGTTCGGCAAACGGCCGTAAAGTTTTGTCATATCATAAACGGTTTTAGCAAGGGAATCGGTTATAGCGTCTGACTTTATACGCCACCTCCAATTACCGCCAAGGGTAGACGGTATGTTGATGCGCCCCTCGCTACCGAGCGATAAAAGGTCGGGCATAAATAAAATTGCGGTATCTGCAACACTTGCCATTGCCGCGCGAATCAATGAAAAATTAAATCCGTCTTCACCCTTGAAATCAAGATATTTTTTGGCGTATTCTACATCGCGCTCGGGTGCGGATTTTGCCCAACCTAAAATAGTATCGTTATCGTGCGTGCCCGTGTAAACCACACAATTTTTATCGTAGTTGTGGGGAAGATAATCGCTTTCTTCTCGGCTGTCAAAGGCAAACTGCAAAACCTTCATACCCGGAAAGCCTGTGTTTTTAAGCAGATTTTTAACTTCGTCGGTCATAAACCCTAAATCTTCTGCAATAATGGGGATATCTTCGCCGAATTCTTCCTTGAGTTCGCAAAACAAATCAATATCGGGCCCCTTTTGCCACGTGCCGTTTTTTGCGGTTTTATCGCCAAAAGGAATGGCATAGAAGGATTCAAATCCGCGAAAATGGTCTATTCTTACGATGTCGTATAGCGACAGCGCAAAGGATAAACGCTGTTTCCACCAAGCGTAGCCGTCACCCTTCATTTTAACCCAATTATAAAGCGGGTTGCCCCAAAGTTGTCCGTCTTCGGAAAACGCGTCGGGCGGACAACCTGCCACAAGCGTCGGCACAGCATCCGCGTTTAGCAAAAACTGCTCTCGGTCCGCCCAGACGTCGGCGCTGTCAAGTGCTACGTAAATCGGTATATCACCGATAATTTTAATTCCGCGTTCGTTGGCATATTTTTTAAGCGAAAACCATTGCGACGTAAATTTGTACTGAATAAAGCGGTGAAAATCAAGTTCCTGGGCGTTGTGTTTTTTGAAACTCTCAAGCGCGTCTTTTTCGCGGTTTTTGAAAGACGCGTCCCATTCGCAAAACGCGCGGTCGCCCTGCGCGCTTTTTATAGTCATAAAAAGCGCGTAATCGTCAAGCCAAAAGGCGTTTTTGCCGCAAAAATCAAGGTATTCGGGCGTTTTCTCAAATCGTAAAAACGCGTGGTGCAAACAGTCTTTTCGGTGTTTGTAGAGTTTATCATACGCTATGGTGTTCTCGCTTCCAAAATCATAACTGTCTGCCTGTTGTTTTGTTAAAAGCCCCTCGTCTATCAGCATAGTAAGGTCTATAAAATAGGGGTTCCCCGCGAATGAGGAAAAGGACTGATAGGGCGAATCGCCATAACTTGTAGGGTTAAGCGGCAGTATCTGCCAATAACTTTGCCCCGCCTTTTTTAAAAAATCCACAAATTTGTATGCTTCTTTTCCAAAAGTACCAATGCCGTAGCGTGAGGGCAGAGAGAATATAGGCATTAAAATTCCGCTTTTTCTCATCCCTTAACCGCCCCCGAAAGCACACCTCGTATGATGTGTTTTTGCGAAAACGCATAAAGGATTACAATGGGTAAAAGGCAGATAATTATAAGCGCCATTGTGGCACCGTAATCAACCCTGCCGAAACTGCCTTGCAAGAATTGAATGTGAATAGGCACGGTCATATATTTTGTGCGGTCGAGCACCAAGTACGGTAAAAGATAATCGTTCCAAACCCACATCATCTGCAAAATTGCAACCGAAATATAGGTCGATTTCATAATTGGCACAACAACAAAAAAGAAGGTGCGAACGGCGTTGCACCCGTCAATATCTGCCGCTTCTTCAATTTCAAGCGGTATGCTTTTGATAAATCCCGAAAAGAGAAAAACCGCAAGTCCCGCGCCAAATCCAAGGTATATAAACGGAATGGTAAACGGCGTGTTAAGAGAGAGCGAATCGGCGGTTTTTGATAGCGTGAACATAACCATCTGAAACGGCACGACCATAGAAAAAACAAAAAGGTAGTAAAGCAGTTTGCAGAAAAACGAGTTAACGCGCACAATGTACCACGCCGCCATCGACGTGCATAGTAAAATCAAAAAAACCGAAAAAACGGTTATTATCACGCTATAAAAAAGCGAAAGATAAAACGGATAATTTCCGTGCGTTATTCCGTTTATATAGTTGTTTAGACCCGCAAAGGTTTCGCCGTTTGGAAAGGAAAGAGGCGAGAGGGTTATACCCGTGTTTGTCTTAAGCGAGTTATAAAGCACGATTATAATCGGTGCCACCCAAAGTGCCGAAAGAAGAAAGAAAAAGAAAGAGAGCAGACCGCCTTTTTTACTGTCTGCAAAATTTTTCACACTCAAACTTCGTTCTCCTTTCTTCTCGTAAAATAAAGTTGTGTCAGCGCAATAGCGGCAACGAGCAAAAAGAAAACAACCGCTTTTGCCTGTCCAACACCCATATTTGTAACACTGCTATAGAATGAATTGTAGATGTTAAGCGCAAGCATTTCGGTTTCGCTGTACGGTTGGCCTGCCGTTAGCGCTAAGTTTTGGTCAAACAGTTTGAAAGAGTTTGTAAGGGTTAAAAAAGTACAAATGGTAATAGACGGCATAACAGACGGCAACGTTATGTGCCGCAAAATCTGTTTTCCGTCTGCGCCGTCAATACGTGCCGCCTCAATAAGCGATTCAGGCACGTTTTGCAAACTCGCAATATAT
>JAFPBM010000153.1 GCA_017424125.1 Clostridia bacterium
GAACTATAACCGCAAGGTCAAACTTTTCGTTTTCGTTCATATCGGTATAACTTACCGAGGCATCTGCGCCCGCATCGTCCGAGACACGTCTTAATGCCAAAAACGGCACGTTTGCCATACTGCACACACCTGCGACGGCGGCAGATTCCATATCACAACTCATAGGTGAATATCTTTCATTAAGTTCAGCACGCAAAGCGTCGTCGCTTACAAATCGGTCACCCGTTACCGCCATACCGACACGGGCATTCGGCAAGATTTTCTTAAAGAAAGCGAGCAGTTTTTCATCTGCATTGTAAACGTTCTTTTGTGACGGCTTTTCGCCCTTTTTATAACCGAGCGGTGTTAAATCAAAATCATATTCCGTATATCTGTCGCAAAGGGTAATTTCGCCGCGCAAAATTCCGCACATACCGCCCGAAAGCCCCGTATTTAATATCATATCACAGCCGTTATCAATCAAAAACATTGTGGCTGCGGCGGCATTTGCTTTGCCTATACCGGAGCAAACGGCGTGCATTATTACTTCTTTTTCATCCGTTTTATACGTAAAAATATGTCCGTCACGGAAAAAATAGGGACACACTTGTCCACCCAAATTTTTAAGCGGTGCATATTCCATATCGTCCGCTATTACAACACCGATTTTTAACGTTTTCATAGGTCACCTCATAGTAAAAACGCCCGAAGTGAAGATTCTCCGAGCGTTTAGTTTTAGTTTTCTTCTATAAAACTTTCGCCGCAGGCAAAGCAAAAATGCGCTTCTGACACGTTGGCTATTCCGCATTTAGGGCAAAACTTTTTACCCTGTGCGCGGGAAACTTTTGCCCTTGCATCCTCAATTTCCGCCTGTTTTTTTGCTATCTCTTTTACAAGCATTTTGGCTTCAGCCGTTATTTCTCTTTCATCATTTATGATATCAAAACATACTCTGCCAAGATTTTGATAATCTTTTGCCAGTTTTGATTCCATTGCGGCAATATCAAATTTTTGCCTTTGTATAGAAACGACTTCATTGGTTTTTTTATACGCAACATCAATAGCGTCGCGGGTTTTGTTTATAACGTCATCAAAAAATTCCATAAAAACCATCCTCTCGCTTTTTTAATATAATATCATAAAAAATAACCTTTTTCAAGGGTAATCACTCGTATTTAACGCCACGTATAAACTCACATATCAGCGATTCCTGCGGTACCGCCGATTCGTCTATACTGCAAAAAAAGGAAAGCCCTTTTATTGTTTCTTCAACGTAAAAATAATCTTGGCTATCTTTACTAACCTGTGATAAAAGTTCCAAAACACGTTTTTTAAAAATACAGGGTTCATACTCGTGCAGGGTTGTAATTTGGCGGTCTGCGGTGGGTTTGAATTTATAAAGGTGTTTTTCTTCGCCCCTTATAACGTCATCCCAAACGTCGAAGGTCCTTTGCGGTGTGGCGCCGCGGTATATATCGTCACGCGACATTCTTCTTATGAGGCGCATTTGTCTGCTTGAGAGCAATATGCTACCGTCATCATCGTAAATACTGCGGTTTACGCTTATATAAAGTTTATAAAGGTTTTCCTTTTTCAAACTTTCAAAGAGCAGCGGATTTAAGGCGTGTAAACCCTCTACTATCATAAGTCCGCCGTTCTTTATGCTGATTTTTTTGGTTTTATCGGTGCGTTTGCGCTCAGAAAATGAGAAAATCGGAATATCCGTTTCACCCTTTTCTGCCGCCTCGCAAAAGCATTTATTTATACGCTCTATATCAAGTGAATATACCGTTTCATAGTCAGGTTCGCCCTCTTCACTAAGCGGCACTTTATCCTCGTCCAAATAAAAATCGTCGAGCGACACAACCTCCGTATGTTTGCCCATTGTTTTAAGATAATCACACAGTATATGTGCCGTTGTGGTCTTGCCCGAACCCGAGGGACCAGCAAGCATTATAATTTTTTTGTTTTCGTCCGCCACTATTTCCTCTGCTACCGAATAGATTTCGTCTTGGTAACGTTTTTCGGATTCTTTTATAAATTCCGCGGCGTCATTTTTTGCGCGGGCATTAACGTAACTCGCCGTAAGTTTCATAAAACTCTTTAATCCTTTTCTTTCTGTCTATTAATTCGTCAAAACGGGTGATGTACTCATACGGATATTTATAATTGAATATACGTTCAATGTAATTACCGTTTGGCTGTCTGAGTTTCGTGACAGCCGATGCACCACAGGCTAATATTGTATGCGTTTCGTCCATTATATAAACATTATAAAGACATTCGTAACCGGATTTTGCGTAACCGACATTTTCAAGATTGCCGACTGTTTTACTCTGCCTATACATATAGTATGGCAAAATTTTATTTTCTGACAAGATTTTTTCTGCCGTTTCAACCATATTCGAGGCATCAAGCCCCACATTTGTATCGGGTAGGATATTGCCCGTACTCAAGGTTGCGGCGCGTTTCATTGAAAGGGCGTGAACTGTCACACTTTCGGGATTTAAGTTTATAATCTGCGACAACGTATTATTGAAACTTTCGTACGTATCGCTCGGAAGTCCCGCTATCAAATCCATATTTATGTTATCAAACCCGAGTTTTCTTGCGAGCAAAAACGCATCTTTCGCTTCGTTTGCGGTATGGCGTCTGCCTATGGCTTTAAGCACACTATCGTTCATTGTTTGCGGATTTATACTGATACGGGTTACGCCCATTTCTTTAAGCGCTAAAAGTTTTTCTTCGGTTATGGTGTCGGGGCGTCCCGCTTCGACCGTAAGTTCGCGAACAGTGCTCATATCAAAACACTCATATACTGTTGAAAGAACGGTTTTAAGTTGTTCGGCACTAAGCGTTGTGGGTGTACCTCCGCCCATATAGACGGTTTCCAAACGAAGACCATTGCTTTTTGCATATTCCGCCGTTATACGAAGTTCTTTACAAAGCAGTTCTACGTACTGCGGTATTAGTTTTTTCGCGTGTTCTACCGAATGGGAAACAAAGGAACAATAAGTGCATCTGCTTGGGCAGAACGGCACCGAGATATAAAGGCTGAAAGATTCAGGCTTTGACAGTGACGTGATTGCTTCTTCACCTTTTTTTGTTTTTTTGCAAAGTTCTATTTTTTTATTAGAAACGAGCAAAGTATCTCTAAAATATTCTGCCGCAGCATCTTCACCGTTTTCTGCCGTAAGGCGAGAAAAAAGTTTTGCAGGGCGCACGCCCGTTAAAATTCCCCAAGGGGAAATATAGCCCGTAATATCATAAAAACAGTAAAGCAACTGTGTTGCGAGCGTTAATTCGCAAAGGTTTTCGTAATCTTCTGCATCGTTAGAAACGGTAGATTCGTGCATTGCACGTTTGCCGTCAAGAGAAAGTGATGCCAAAAGAGTAGTATCTTTCTCACCTTTTGAAAGACGGGCAACTGCTATATTATCCGCATCACATTCGGTGTCTACTACCTCAATTTTCTCAAAAGGGAGATATATGCGGCAAAGTTTTTCAAGTTCGTAATTAAACTTATTATTTATTACGGCTAAAATCATATATACGGGTTATAACTTCTTTCGTATGATAATGTTGTCGGCTCGGCGTGACCTGGATATACTGTATAATCTTCTGTTAGCGCAAAAAGTTTTTTAAGCGACTCTTTCTGCGCTTCGCGGTCGCCTGTAGGCAAATCGGTTCTGCCTACTGACTGTCTGAAAAGTGTATCACCGCTGAAAATAACGTTAGCAACGGCGAAACACACTGAACCCACGGTATGACCGGGGGTATGAATTACGCGGATTGAAAGCGAACCGATATTTATTACGTCGCCGTCGTTCAAAAGATAATCCGGTGTGAACTCTGTCTGGTTTAGGGCAAACCTTGCAGACAAACTGTCCTCACTGCTTTCAAGTCCACAGGCATCAAGTGCGCCGATACCGACAGCGGCACCCGATAAAACACGAGCATCGTATATGCCTGTTACGTGGTCAAAATGGCGGTGAGTTGCAAGTATCAACATCTGTTTACCCGCGTTGTCTTTTATAAATTTACGCACCTTATCGGTAACCTTAAAAACGTCTATAAGGACTGCGGCATCGGTATCCGACACCATATAACAGTTGGCACCAAAGTTCCCTTGTGGCTCTGTAATTATATTCATACTATTTACTCCAAATATCAGTATCGAGTGTTATTGTAACGGGGCCGTATGCCTTTATATCAAGTTCCATATCGCCGCCAAAAACACCCTTTTCTACTGTCTTTACGCCCTCTGCTTTAAGGCGTTCACAAAAATATTCATAAAGCATTTCTGCACCCACAGGCTCCATCGCATTTATGAAAGACGGGCGGTGTCCCTTGCGGACGTCGGCACAAAGAGTAAAGTTTGATACAACAAGCGCACTGCCGCCAACGTCCAAAAGTGATAGATTCATTTTATCATCGTCATCGCGGAAGATACGAAGAAGCGCGGTTTTTTTGGCTAGAAGTTCTGCCTTTTCTTTGGTATCTCCGTCCTGCGCGCCCAAAAGCACCAAAAAGCCGTGCTCTATAGCGCCGCTTACCTTTCCGCTTTCTGTAACACTCGCGCTTTTTACGCGCTGAATTATTGCTTTCATTACTGATGTATCCTTTCTATACTGTAAACACCGTGAAGTTTGCTTAGTCTATCGGTTATGCTTCTCAGGTGTTCTTTGCCCGCAGTTTTGAGAGTTACGGTTGTAACGCAGTTACCGTCCCTTGTGCTACGCGCATTTATGGCGTGTACAGTTACCTTCATATTGTAAAGCGCCGCAGTAACATCAAGCACAATTCCGTCGCGGTCTATGCCCGAAATCTGCAAAGTGGTTACAAAATATTCGCTGTTTGGAACATCGTTCCAACGTGCCGCAACCCAACGCTCAGGCTCACTTGATGCGCTTATATCTTTCGGCACGTTGCTACAGTCGCGCTTATGAATTGAAACACCGTGACCGCGGGTAATAAAGCCGATAATATCGTCACCAGGTAGAGGTGAACAACATTTTGAAAGTTTGATAAGACAATTGTCTATGCCCTCGACCACAACACCGTTTGAGGATTTATGATGTGTAACGGGTTTTACAACGTCCTCTATCGTGACGGGTTTAGACGCTTTTATAAGCGCTTGATAATCATCCTTGATGCGCGGCATTATCTTAGAAAGCAGAACACCGCCGTAGCCGATTGCGGCATAAAAATCCTCTGCTGTGCCGAGATGCTGCTTTTTGGCAAGGTCTAATATAAAGTTTTCCATCTCTGCTTCGGGCAGATTTATACCGTTGCGTGAAAACTCGCGTTCGAGTTCGGTTTTACCCGTTTCGATATTCTCTGTGCGGCGTTCCTTTTTAAACCAACCGCGGATTTTGGATTTTGCCTGGTTGGTGACCGCAATTTTAAGCCAGTCGCGGCTTGGGGCGTGATTTTGCTGATTTGTCGTAATAATCTCTATAATCTCACCCGTTTTTACGGTGTGACTAAGCGGCACTATGCGGCCGTCTACCTTGGCGCCCACCATTCTGATACCGACGGCAGTATGGATTGCAAAGGCGAAGTCGACAATGGTTGAGCCGACGGGCAGATTGATTACGTCGCCCTTTGGTGTAACGGCAAAAACGTCTTCCTGCGCCAAATCGGTTTTGATGGTTTGGACGATGTCAACCGCGTTGCCGTCATCGTTTTGTGATTCCAAAATCTGACGCACCCAGGAAAGACGCTCTTCCATCTTTCTGTCGTCGCGGTTTATACCCTCTTTATACTTCCAGTGCGCCGCAATTCCGTACTCTGCCGTATGGTGCATTTCGTAGGTTCTTATCTGTATCTCGAACGGAACGCCCTCGCGACTTATTACGGTGGTGTGAAGCGACTGATACATATTGGGTTTGGGAGTTGATATATAGTCCTTAAATCTGTTTGGAATAGGACGGAACATATCGTGCATTATGCCGAGGATGTTATAACAGTCGGCAATGGTATCAACAATTATTCTGACGGCATATATATCGTATATTTCGTCAAAGTCCCTGCCCTGTACGTACATTTTTCTATATATTCCGTGTATGGATTTTACACGGCTTTCGATTGTAACGTTGGTATCGGGCAATACTTCGTGCAGATGCTCTTCTATTCTTTTACGGATTAGGGACAGCACCTCTTGACGCTGTTGACTGCGCAGTGACAAAAGTTCCTCTACCTCGTGATAAGCAATAGGGTCTAAATGCATTATTGCAAGGTCTTCGAGTTCTTCTTTTAGCGCTCTGATACCGAGACGGTGTGCTATGGGCGCAAAAATCTCCAGCGTTTCAAGTGACTTTTCACGTTGTTTTTTGTCGGTCATTGCGTCTATTGTACGCATATTGTGAAGGCGGTCTGCGAGTTTTATGATGATTACGCGGATATCCTCGTTCATTGCTATTAGCATTTTGCGAAGATTTTCCGACTGAAATTCCTCTTTAGACGTAAACTGGATTTTACCGAGTTTTGTAACGCCCTCTACAAGATTGGCAACCGAACTGCCGAACTCTTTTTCAACATTTTCGTGGGTTATGGGCGTATCCTCTATGACGTCGTGCAAAAGTGCCGCTTCGATACACTCGCTATCCATTCCCATCTGCGCTAAAATAATGGCAACCGAAAGCGGATGAACGTAATATTCCTCTTTAGAAAAGCGGTATTGTCCGTTATGCGCGTCGATACAACACTCATACGCTTTTCGTATGGCATCGAGGTTGTATTCTATGTTTTGCTCTTCTAAAACGGCTAATAATTTTTTATAATCTTTTTCGTGGACTTCATTCATCATTCGGTTTCACCTTCTTTCAAAATACGCAGTATCTCGGATTTTTCCAAATCGGAACGGGCGCCGTTCACCTTGCTTATGATAATATTATCCCCTGTGCGTTTTTCGGTTATAAGACCAAGTTCGCAAAGGATATCAATTGCGATATTCGCCTTTCCGCAAAGCAAACGCCCGATTGTTTTATTTATAAGCGTACGTTTATTTATGGGACGTACGACACAGCGGTATAAAAGCCCGATTTCATCGCGCGAGGGGGTAATATGAGATAAATCACGCGGTGCATTATTAGACATAAAATCATCATAGTCAAAAAGTGATTCTATATCCGCTTCACTTTCGCCCGACGGCCTTATTTCGCGGACAATTACGCTTAGTGTCTTATCACCGCGCCATTCGTTTATATCAAGCGTGGCGGCGATATCGACGGTATCGCCCTCTTCAAACGGGAACGATTCGACCGTTTTGTTAAATATAAGAGCCTGTATGACGGCAGTATCACGCACCAAGATAAGACGGAGATGTTTACCCTCTGATATTGGGTTAATTCTCTCAATTTTAAGCGAATATATGCCAAAAAGCGGGGTTGGGTTGCCCTTGCCAAACGGCTCAAGTTCGCTTATGAGTTCCGCCATTTCAACTGACAGTGCGGCGGGGTTTAGTTTGCAATCGAGCGATACGCTCGGTACGCAGATTTCTTTTTTACGGGCAAAAGAATTTATATCGGCACGGAAAGCGTCAATATCCGTTTCGTTTATGGTAAGTCCTACAGCGAGGGAGTGTCCACCGTATTTTTGCAGATGTTTTTCGGCGTAATTTACGGCGTCGAAAAGCGAAAATCCCTCTACACTTCTGCCCGAACCAACGGCAACGCCATCCTCCGCGCCTAGCACGATTACGGGTTTTCCGTAACGTTCAACAAGGCGTGATGCGGCAATGCCCACAACGCCCCTGTGCCAATTTTTACCGCAGACAACGATAACCCTGTCGTAATTGAGTTTTTGTCTTTCGATAATCGTAACGGCTTCTTTTTCTATATCGCCTTCAATTTTTTGTCTTGCAACGTTTTCTGCGCTTATTTCGGCGGCAAGTGCCTCTGCCGTTTCGGCGTTATCGGCGCAAAGCAGAGAGAAAGCGCGCATTGCGTCGCCCATTCTGCCCGCAGCATTTATGCGGGGTGCCAAATTAAAAGCAAGATTGCCCGCTTTAAGTTGTTTACCCTCAAGCCCTGCGGCATTTATAAGTGCTGAAAGTCCTATGCGGGACGTATTGTTGATATAAAGAAGTCCCTCACGCACAAAGACGCGGTTTTCACGCGTAAGCGGCATAACGTCGGCAACGGTGCCGATTGCTACTAAATCGGCATAATCTGCAAGAAGTTCCTCGGGGGCGGCGTTTTCAAGAGCGCACACAAGTTTAAACGCAACGCCAACGCCCGACAGTTCTTTGAATTCACTGGGGCAATCTGCTCTGTGTGGGTCAACGACGGCGTCGGCTTCGGGAAGTTCATCTATCGGCATATGGTGGTCGGTTATGACTACCTGCATACCGCGGCTTTTTGCCATCTCAACTTCTGCTACCGCGTTTATTCCGTTATCGACGGTGATTATAAGCGAAACGCCCTTACCATCCAACTTTTCAAGCGAATCAATGTTCATACCGTAGCCCTCATCGGCACGGTTCGGAATATACGGAATTACGCTTGCCCCGCGTGAGCAAAGATAGGTATATAGAAGCGCGGTGGCGGTTACTCCGTCACAATCGTAGTCGCCGTATATTGCTATTAATTTGTTTTCTTCTATTGCGGCATTTATAACCTCTGCCGCTTTTTCCATATCGGCATAGCAAAACGGGTCTTCCAAAGTATCGTCACACGATAAAAAAGCGTCAAGTTCC
>JAFPBM010000154.1 GCA_017424125.1 Clostridia bacterium
CGGTCAGTTTAATTGTTTTAGCCACTGTAATAATCTCCTTTAAGAAAGTTAGTGTATATGGGATAATACGCAATGGAAAACCTTTTTATTCGTGGAAAATAATCACAAAAGCGGATAGCGCAAAAAACAGGCCTTGCCGCAAAGACGTTCCAAAAGGAACGATTCCGCAAAGCCCGAAAATGCAAAGCCGATAAAAAGTGATTAGGCTTCTACTTTATTGAGACGCTTAACAAGAGCAGATTTCTTTCTTGCAGCGTTGTTCTTGTGAAGAATGCCCTTGGTAGTAGCAACGTCAATGCTCTTAACAGCGGCTTTTACAGCAACGTCCTTATCAGCAGCATTTTCTGCGATAGCAGCATCAGCCTTTTTGATAGCGGTACGGAGAGCAGAACGAACGCTCTTGTTACGCATAGCATTGTTTTCGTTAACGATAACGCGCTTCTTAGCAGATTTGATATTAGGCATTATGACACCTCCTTGCAAAATCTCAAGTAAGAGTATTTTACCACTAACTATACAAAAATGCAACACTTTTTTTCAAAATAAAAAAAGAATAAGAAAAAAGCGGTGGTAAAGACTAAAAAAGGGTGATGTTATGTACGCAAGAACAGACCTTGCAATAGAGTCAAATTTACAGCAAAAGGGCGGAGTTGAGGGCGTTTTTGTTAAAGAAAAAACCGAAAACGGAATTAAAATAACCACTGTTGATATTAAAACCGAACATGCGGCAAAAAAACTTTCTAAACGCGTTGGGCGCTACGTAACGTTTGACGTGGGCGATATCGCCGCGGGTCTTACGGAAACCGACGGCGCCGCCTCCATAATAGCAGAAGAAATTAAAAATATGGTGGGGGATTTTAATTCGGCGCTTGTAATCGGCGTCGGCAACCCGAATCTTACCGCCGATGCGTTGGGACCTAAAACCGCTGACGGCGTGCTCGCCACCCGTCACCTTAAAAAAGATTTTTTGGAGAATATCGGTCTTATAGGACTTAAAAGTGTTGCCGTATTATCACCGGGTGTGCTTGGCAAAACGGGCATGGAAGCGGTGGAAATTATAAAATCGGTTGCCAAAACGGCAAAACCTGACGTTGTGATTGCGGTAGATGCGTTAGCATCGGCAGATAACGAGAGAATAGGCCATACCGTTCAACTCTCAAATACCGGCATTTCGCCCGGCTCGGGTATCGGTAACAAACGGCGGGAGATAAGCGAAGATACACTCTCGCTTCCCGTAATCGCTCTCGGTGTGCCGACCGTTGCAGATTTTCATACCGAAAACCGCAGTTTTATCGTTACAATGCGCGAAATTGACCTGCTTACGAACCGCGCGGCAGAACTTTTGTCCCACGCGCTAAATTTTGCTTTGCAACCTAATATAGAACGCGACGTTTTGCTTTCACTCGTATGAAAAGGTATGTCCGTGCATACATTTATATAGGTGATGCGTTATGAAAAATTTTAAAGCGGTACTGCTTATAGTTTTTTTGTGTTTTATCTCTATGCTAACGGTGGGATACGGCGGTTTCTCGGCTGCAATGTATGTGTTGCCCGTGAAAGAGGAACATACCTTTCAAAAAACACCGCCCGAATCCACACCGTCAAAAGAAACGGCAAGCAGTGAGAAAATTGTAAGCAGTACCGCCCAAAATACGTCCGCACCCGTACAGTCGGCATCGCAGACGTCTTCTGCGGCGGTAGCAACGGGAGAAGGCAGTACCGTAAGCGGCAAAATCATAGAGCGGTTTATTGGTTCGCAAACCGCGTCGGATAGTTTCGGTAACGTACATATAAGAAACAACACAGGCGTAGAGGTTGATATAAAAAAAGCGCTTTCAACCGCCATAAAATTTAAAATCAAGAAAAACGCAGAGCCGCAGGTCCTTATAGTGCACACCCACACAACCGAATCGTATATGCAAGAAAACCGTGATTATTATACGAAATCGGATGCGTCTCGCACAACCGACGTATCAAAAAATATGGCGGCAATCGGCGAACGTGTAGCGGCAGAACTTAAGGCGGCGGGGATAGGTGTAATACACGATAAAACACTGCACGATTATCCGTCGTATACGGGAAGTTACACTCAGTCAGCCAAAACTATTAAAGCGTATCTTAAAAAATATCCGTCAATAAAGGTGGTGCTTGACGTCCACCGTGACGCCGTAAACGGAGATGGAACCGATAAAATCAAATTTGTAAGTGAACAAGGCGGCAAAAAAGCGGCACAGGTTATGCTTGTTATGGGAAGCCAAACAGGCAACGTCACAGGATTTCCCGAATGGAAACAAAACTTTCGTCTTGCCGTCCGTTTTCAACAAAAAATGGAGACGATGTATAAAGGCCTTTCAAGACCGCTCTATTTTATGTCAAGAAAATATAACCAAAATCTGACAACAGGCAGTATGCTTTTGGAAGTCGGTACCGAGGCAAACAGTATGGAAGAGGCACTTTACAGCGGCACCCTTGCAGGCAAAGCCCTCGCCGCAACACTTTTAGAGTTAACGTAAAAAAACAACTCCCGTTCGGGAGTTGTTTTTTTAGTTAGAACTGCTGTTTTTACTTGAAAACGTATCGTAATCACTTGCAGTTTCTTCGTAAGAGTTAATATAAACAATAATCTTTGCAAAGCGTGAAACCTTGGTACCTGCTGCAATATCGGTATCGATTATGCGCTGGGGCTCTTTTGTTTCGTCGTATTTGTCAACAAACTCAATATTGTCTGCCTGGAATCCAAGTTCAAGAAGTTCAATATAAGCCTCGACGTCGGTTTTTCCCGCAAGGTTGGGAAGTTTGATTTCTGCTGTTCCCGCACTGACAACAAATGCGATTTCGGTTTCCTTTTTAACCTTTTGACCTGCGGCAACCGATTGTTCTATTATCGTGCCTTCGGGGTGTTTGTCGCTAAAGCGGGTTTCCTTGATGGAGAACTTGAAAATCTGATTGTAATCAACGTTTTCAATAACGTCGCCGTATTTGCAAAGTTCGCCCTTTTCGTTCTTGGTGAAGTCGGGCACGTCATAGGTGCGTTCAATCGGTTCGTCAGATACGTTGGGGTCAACGTCGCCATAAGAAGAAACACTCGGGGCGCTGACGGACGAGGTCACATCGGGCTCTTTTTTGCCGAAAATATCATCCTTGAAAACTGTAAAGACCAGAATTGCGGCAATCAGCAGTAAGAATATTGCCGTTGCGGCGGCTGCGATGATAGTATACTTTTTGTTGGCGTTTACAGCCGAAACAATATTGTTTTCGCCCCCGCCTGTGCGAACGGGCGCATCACTTGTTTTGGGTGTGAGCGCTGCACGGAAATCTTCCATAGTACGGGTGCGGTTTTCGGGCAAAATCTGCAAAGCGTTTGCCAGAGCCGAAAGCACGTATGACGGAATAGATTCGGCAAACTTGGCGGGGATAGACATATTGTCACGCTCAAGTCGTTCGGGCGCCGCCATTGGCGGATTGCCTATAAGTGTGCGGAAGAGCGTTGCCGCAAGAGAGTAAACGTCGGTGTGGGTGCCCATAACAAACTCTTCTTTATATTGCTCAATAGCGGCAAAACCGGGGAAGACCTGTGAAGCGAACTCACTTCCCGCTATGCGGATTTCGGGGATGGAAACGCCAAATATGTGTAACTTTCCGTCGCGTCCTACAATAACCGTTTCGGGCGAGATGCCGCCGTGGACAAGTCCTGCTTTATGCATGCCGTCAAGCGTTACAATAAGCGGCAAGAAAAGCGGTTTTGCCTGTTCCCATTTAAGATTTCCGCCGTTGCGCAGTAAAAACTCACGCAAGGTGATACCTGCGGCGGCTTTAATTATACTATAAGCCGTACCGCCGAGTTCAATCGTTTCAATAACGGGCATAACACAGGGCAGAGTATCAAGGTCTGCCATCTTTTTGGAAATTTCAATAAACTGCATAATGCCGTTGTTGAAATCGTATTCCTTGCCCTCTTCAATTGATACGGATTTGTTTTTGTTACGAATAGCGAGTCCTTGCGGAAAATACTCTTTAACGTAAACTACGTTGTTATTGAGGTTATCCCAACCGATGTAGGTTATGCCTTCGCCGTTCTTTTCAAAAACGCGTCCAACCAAATATCTTTCTTTAATCCAGGTGCCGGGTGTAAGAGTGGTTTCGTCACACGGTTTGGTAGAATCGTATCCGCAAATGGGACAGATTTTTTCACCGCCGTTGTCATTCATACATCCAAGGCAAAGTCTGTCGGTATTATTCATAAAAACCTCCATAGGATTTATTATCTAACATACATTATATCATATATGTCAACAACAGGATTGTAACTTTTTTATTTGAGTGTTATACTGTCAAGCGGTTGTGTGAAACTTTCCATAAATTCTGCAAGGAAAATGTCGGCTTCGGGCAGACGCATACCCTCTATTGATGCGCGTGTTGCTTTCTCCGCCGCCAAAAATTCGTTATTGCCCGCGTTTTTCTCACACACGCATTTAATAAGCGCAGAAATCTTGTCTGCCGCCTTGATGATTTTATTGATTTCTTCATCGTTACAGTTATAAATATTTATAAAATCTTCTCTTAGGTCTTCGGGCAGAAGTTCTGTAAGTTGCGTTCCTGCAACGGTTTCAATTTTTTTATAAACGTTACGTATATCGTCGCTATAGTATTTTATCGGGGTGGGTAGGTCACCTGTCAGAATCTCCGTCGTGTCGTGGAACATAGCGATAAGTGCAACGCGCTCTGCGTTTACGTTGCCGCCCAAACGGCGGTTTTTAATAACGGCAAGAGCGTGTGCTATGAACGCCGTTTCAAGCGAATGTTCGGAAAGGTTTTCTTTTTGTGTATTACGCATAAGCGCCCAGCGCTCAATATATTTCATGCGCGAAAGCATAGAGTAAAAATGACTGCTCATAAAAAATCATTCCTTGCTTTAAGTATAATTTTTGTTTTCTTGAATATTATACCATTTAATGCTATAATATCAATAACTGTTTTTTCGGGAGGGTTAAAATGGTAAAGAAAGACAAAAGATTTTTATTTGCATTGCTCTTTATAGTGTTGTCTGCCGTTGCGGCAAGACTTGTTGTCGGTCTTTTATATTTTAATGCTTTTGACACCTATTGGTACAGAGATTGGGCAATAGGTCTGCAGGACGGTTTCTTTAACGTATACACAAGGGCGGAAGAAATAAGTCTTGATTATCCGCCGCTTTATTTATATTGCCTTTATCTGACGGGTGCGGCATACCGTCTGTTTACTATCGACTGCTCTCCTATGATGCAAATGTTTTTAATGAAATTCTGGCCGATATTTTTTGACGGACTTTGCATTTTGTTAGTTTATAAGATTTCGGAAAAACATGGCAACTGGACGGCGCTTTTCGCCGCGGCGTCGATTGCCGCCAATCCGTCGCAGTTTTTCGGTACGGCGTATTGGGGACAAACCGACCAACTGCTTATTTTACTGCTTTTGTGGTCGTTTTCACTATCGGGTGAGCGTCCGCTTTTGTCCTGTATAATTATGGCGGTAGCGGGACTTACAAAATATCAAGCGCTTTTCTTTACCCCCGTTTTACTTGCCTTTATATTCAGAACCCACGGCATAAAGAAACTCCTTTACGGCATAGTTTCTGCCGCATCTACGGTGGTCGCGGTATTTTTACCCTTTATGCTCGGTGCGCGTGACCCGCTTTTGTTCTTTAAGGTGTATTTAGGCGGCGCAGATACCTATCAGTACTGTACGTTTAATGCCTATAATATTTACGCCCTTTTAGGACTCAACGGGGTGGAGGATTCAAACCCTGCCATAGGAATATTTACGTACAGCAATATAAACTTGATTATAGTACTTTTAATCATAGCGGGCACGCTTTTGATGTATGCTCTCGGCAGACGCGTTAACGTATATATAGGCGGACTTTTAATAATGGACGCGATTTTCGTTTTCGTAACCCGTATGCACGAAAGATATCTGCTCGTGGCGGTACCTTTTGCGCTTATGGCGTACGTCACCACCAAAAACCGTCATTTTCTTTATCAGTTTATAGGGCTCACGTTTACAACCCTCATAAATCAGGCGGCGGTGCTTTTACGCGTGAATGATGGGAATGTATTTTTTGTTCCGTACATTAGTTTTATCATAGATTTTATATCAATCTGCAACGTCATACTATTTATATATATAGCGTACGTCAGCATAAATTATTTCAGAGGAAAGGAGTGCCGATATGACCTTTTCAAGACAAAAAAGAGAGATTTTAGCCAAAGAAAAACCGCAAACGCTTAATACGTTTTTAATAGCACTTTGCATGTCGGTGCTCGTTTTTTTACCGTATATTATTATGGATAAGGGATATTTCCTCTTTTACGGTGATTTCAACGTGCAACAAATCCCGTTTTATGAACATTGTCACAGATTAATAAAAGAGGGTGTCACCGCCTGGGATTTCGGCACCGATTTGGGCGCTAATTTTATCGGTTCGTACACTTTTTATTTGCTCGGAAGTCCGTTTTTCCTAATAACGCTCTTGTTTCCGACGGGCGCTGTCGCGTATTTAATCGGACCGCTTTTGATGTTAAAGTTTGCGTGTTGCGCCCTTACGGCATATCTTTATTTGCGCCGTTTCTTGCGTAACGCCGCAACAGCCCGCCTCGGTGCAATTCTCTATGCTTTTTCGGGTTTTTCGGTTTACAATATTTTCTTCAATCATTTCCATGAGGCAATGATTGTTTTCCCCGTTTTGCTTTTGTCAATTGAACTTCTTATAACCGAAAACAAACGCGGAGTATTTGCGCTTTCGGTGTTTTTAGCGGCTGCCGTCAACTATTTCTTTTTCTTTGGAATGGTTGTGTTCTCCATCATTTATTGGGCGGTAAGAATGTTATCACACCGCTGGAAATTCAAGTGGGGCAGATTTTTTGCCCTTGCGGGTGAGGCGGTCATCGGCGTTTTACTTGCATCTATACTGCTTGTTCCCACAATATACGCTCTGGCGGGGAACAGCCGCCTTTCCGAAATTCAAACGGGTTGGGGCGCACTCCTTTACGGAAAAGAAAGTATATACGCTAATATATTGCAGTGCTTTTTCTTCCCGCCCGACCTGCCTGCCCGTCCCGTGTTTTTCCCCGAAGCCGACGTAAAATGGTCGTCGCTCGGCGGATGGTTACCCGTTTTCAGCATGGTCGGCGTTTGGGCGTTTATGTCTTCTAAACGTCATCATTGGCTAACCCGCCTTATAAAAATTATGATTTTTATGGCGCTTGTGCCAATCTTAAACAGTTCGTTTTATATGTTCAACAGCGCCTATTATGCGCGTTGGTATTATATGCCCATTCTTATGATGTGCCTTGCCACCTGTATGGCGGTCGAACGTAAAGACGTAAGATGGACACGCGGATGGAACTTTGTTTTCGGCATCACCGCCGCTGTAACGCTTGTAATCGGATTTTTCCCTGCAGGGATTTCAGACGACGGAAAAATCACCCGCTTCGGCCTTTATACCGAAGATTCAAATAACGTCTTCTGCGAAAGATTTTTCATTTGGTGCGCAATTTCTTTAATAAGTCTTTTGATGTTGCGTTCCCTTATGCTCAAATTGCGTAGCAACAAACGCTTTTTTGTCAAAATGTCAACGGTTTGCGTTTGTATAATATCGGTTATTTACACCTCGGTTTTTGTCGGACTCGGCAAAACACATTCTTATGAAGTGGATAAGGTTATGATTCCCGCACTTCTCGAGGGTGAAGTGAATCTCGAAGGTGATAAAGATACATTCCGTATCGACGCCTATGAGTGTGTTGACAATACGGGAATGTATTTAGGATACAATACTATAAACGCTTTTCATTCAATAGTGCCCACCTCGGTTACAGAGTTTTATGAGTTTATAGGAGAAGAGCGTGGCGTTGCAAGCCGCCCGACAACCGATAGCGCGGCACTGCGTTCGCTTCTGTCGGTCAGATATCTTCTTGATTTGCAGGACGGATATGATTTTTCTGAAGACGGCACCGATAAAATGGTGGGTTATAAATACGTAGATACCCAAAGCAAGTACGATATCTACGAAAACGAAAATTATATACCCTACGGCTTTACGTATGATTATTTCATAACCGAGGAAGAGTGCCTTTATTATGGCGAAGATAACGCCGCAAATATGATGCTCAAGGCAATCGTGCTTGATAATGACCAGATTAAGAAATACGGCACTTTGCTTAAATCACTGTCAAGCGAATATTATCTGGGCGGTGACGATACGGATAAAGAGGATTTAGGCATTGGTGACGTGGAATTTGTAAACGATGCAAAGGAACGTGCCCTTACCGCCGCCCACAGTTTTTCGCAAAACAAGGACGGATTTACCGCCAAAATCAATTTAGAAAAGGAAAACCTTGTCTTTTTCTCAATTCCGTACGATAAAGGCTTTAAAGCCTACGTCAACGGCAAAGAAATGCCGATAGAAAAGGTTAATGTCGGTTTTATGGCGGTCAAGGCATACGCGGGTGAAAACGAGATTACGTTCGTATATAAAACCCCCGGCCTTGCGCTTGGTATAACCCTGTCTCTTGCTGCGCTTATCGCGCTTTTATGCTATCTTTTGATTGTTAAAAAATATTATAAAAAGCATAAAGCCGTAAACTACTATCCCGAGGGTGAAAAACTTTTGGAACTTTGGGAAAAGTACGATAACGAAAAAAAGGATACTTTTTTACTGCTTTCAATGTTTCAGAATAAGGAATTAAAGGAAAACTTGCAAGAAAATCTTGACAACGAGCAAGAAAAGGAGTAAAATTTTCAACGTTAGGGGAGCTGGATTAACTCCGGCTGAGAGGAAACCGTTATGTTTCGACCCTTTAACCTGATGCGGATAATGCCGTCGTAGGAAAACTAAAATAATCCCTACTATAAGAGCACCGCAATGTATTTTGCGGTGCTTTTTTCGGCCTTTTTCCCACAAGAAAGAAGGAGAAAAAATGAAAGAAAAAATCAGAAAACTAACCGTAAGCGCAATGTTAATTGCGCTGTCCACCGTCTTAAGCCTTATAAAGCCGATAGACCTGCCGCTTGGCGGAAGCGTAACACCGTTTGCAATGTTACCCGTGATGCTCATTCCCATTATGTACGGCGTGCGATTCGGATTCTTTGCCTGCTTTGTAAACAGCGTAGTGCAGATGCTTTTAAGCATAGCAGAGGTTGTGTCGTGGGGAATGACGCCGCTTGTGCTTGTGTCCTGTATACTGCTTGATTACATTTTGGCGTATACTGTTTTAGGATTTACAGGTTTTGCAAAAAACAAAGGCAAAGGTGCCATAATCGGCTTCGCGCTATTATCACTCAGTTTGAGATTTTTAATGCATTTCATATCAGGCACAGTGCTTTTCGGCAACTTCTCGGACGGTGTATGGGCGGTAATTTGGGGCTCAATTACATATAACGCATCCTACATGGTTCCCGAAATGATTACAACAACGCTTGCACTTTTCGCACTTTTTTCAAACAAAGCGTTCT
Organism: Clostridia bacterium; assembly: GCA_017424125.1. GTDB lineage: Bacteria > Bacillota > Clostridia > Oscillospirales > Acutalibacteraceae > SIG589. Next base: position 9,490 of record JAFPBM010000154.1, read on the forward strand.
GCAATTTCATAAAAAAATAGCAAAAAAGCGGTCAAAACGAAAATTTTGACCGTTTTTTTATAACTATTTGTTTACATTTGTGCATAAAGTGTGATAAAATAATCTGTAATATTTTTATAGTGAGGTTGTTTTATGGTTTACAGTCAGATGTCACTTGAAGAGAAGAAGGCGCTTCTCTCAGAACTGACAGAAAA
>JAFPBM010000155.1 GCA_017424125.1 Clostridia bacterium
TACCCCGACTTTGATTATGCGGCAGTTGCCACAGGTCTTTGCACAATTTCTTATAACCGAATCGTTTTCTCAAAAGAGTTCGGCTCTCGTCAACGTTTCCATATGATATTGACCGATGCCGAGTTGGAAAGCACATCGCTTATTGAGGATAGTATCTGCAACGGTTGTTTAAAATGTGCCGACGCTTGCCCGTTAGGTGCTATCAGCAAAACCGAAACCGAAGAAATCGAAATTTGCGGTAAAAAGTTCACCGTCGGTAAAATCGATTATTCTAAATGTAAGATTTGCCAAAACGGTGCTGTTATCAACCGCTTCTCACCCGACGCAAAGCCCGACCGCATCGCAGCACTTTGCAACCGAACCTGTATGTGTGCTCTTGAAGAAAGAGGCGCTTTGACCAACGCCTTTGCCAATCAATTCCGCACAAGTGACGTATGGAGTATCGGCGGTGACAGTTCAGCCGACCATTCCGACCAGCAGGCAAACGTTTTAGGCGGTGCTTTCTCTAAAAGCGGAAACAGGGGGCATTAAGATGAAACTCACATCAGAAATCCTTAAAGCCAAAGCCAAAGAGTTAGGTATCGACTGCATTGCAATCGGAAATATTGAACGTTTTAAAAACGCACCCGCTCTAATGAGCCCTATCACCTATTTCCCGAAAGCAAAATCGGTTATCGCGATTGCTATGCCTATTCCAAGAGGCGCAAACCGAGGTATTGAAGAAGGTACTCACTGGCACAACTACACATTTTATACATATAATAAACTCAATGCGTTTTTCCGCCCTATAAAAACCTATCAGTTGAGTTGTTTTATCGAAGATTGCGGATATGAAGCGGTAGCGCACTACCCTGCCGTACCTGAAGGTAACGGTACGACCAAAAAACCCGTTGCCGAGGGCAAACTTCCGCCCGATATTGTTTGCAGTATCCGTGTTATCGCCGCAGGTTGCGGACTTGGTGAAATCGGTTGGTCGAAGGTGTTTTTAACTAAAAAATACGGGCCACGTGTCCGTTTGGGATTAATTTTCACTGATTGCGAATTAGAACCCGACCCGATTATTGATACGGGTACACTTTGTCTGCACTGCGGTGCTTGCACAAGAAGTTGTCCGGGCGGTGCAATTCCCGACCCTAAAGACAAAAGTGCAAGGCTTACTGTCGATTTCGGCGAAAAACAGATATGGTTTGGTGACGTTCAGATGGGTCGTTGCACCTTGTCGCATCACGGAATGAACAATGAATGTTCACCGTTCTTGAAAAAGGAATTTCCAAATATGGCTTTTGACATCAGAAATTCTCAAATGACCGAAGAGGAAGCATATATGCTTTGTTATTCCTTGGCAGGCGCAAAGTGGGGACGAAAGCCCGGCAGTCACGCCGTAATGGACTACTATAACTATATAATTGAACATACGGGATATTTTGCAATATGCGGTGCAAGAGGTTGTATCCGCGCCTGCAACGACGTGCTTGAACGCTCAGGCAAAATAGAGGAAACTTTCCATAATAAATATTATAAAAAAGAAAGTTGGAAACTGCCATTGCACCCCGAAACAGTGCCAAAAGGTGTAAATCCCTATCGCGAAGAATACCTCGATAAACATTACCCCGGTATTCGCAAAAACGAATACGAAAAA
>JAFPBM010000156.1 GCA_017424125.1 Clostridia bacterium
GCCGCTAACGAGGCTATTGCTTTAGCCGAAAAGACAGGATTCCAAACCCTTTTAGCAGAAAATGAAGCCTGTTGGAAAGAGTTTTGGGATACATCCTTTATCGAGACCGATGATGATTACTTGGATAATCTTTGGCATCTTGTTATGTACTACTCCTGCTCGGGTCAGCGCGGAAAATACCCAGGCAGATTTATAAACTCTATTTGGAACTGGAACCGTGACGTTCAGCCTTGGACAAACTACTTCCATTGGAATCAACAACAAGCCTATTGGGGTCTTAACGCGGCAGGTCATCACGAACTTTGCGAGCCTTACCTTAACTACCGCTTTAGTTGCTACGACATAGCAAAAGAAAACGCAAAATCTATATACAATGTCGATAATGCTTTGTTTATTTCTGATGTTGCAAATCGCCTTGGTTATAATACCAACGGTGGTACAGAACGCAACAACCACACCCCTGTTGGAGAAATTGCGCTTGATTTTTGGCGTCAATACCAATACACCTGCGACCTTGACTTTTTAAAGCAAAAAGCACTGCCGTTTATGGTGGGTGCATCTCGCTTTATTGCATCCTGCTTCATCAAAGAGGATGACGGAAAATACCACGCAAAAGGCGGTTCTGCCTATGAGGGTTGGGAAGTGTTTTACGACGTTATAACCGACCTTGCTATGCTACGTTCTTTGCTTAACGCCACCCTAAAAGCACTAGAGATAACCGGCGAAACCGATAAAGACTTAAGTGTTTGGAAAGATATGCTAAAAAATGTTGTAGAGTTTCCGATTATCCCTGCCGACCCAAGAATTTTAAAAGACAATGGCGATGGCACATATACAATTCTTTTGGGTAAATTTAAAGGAAAAATCATTAACAGCAACACTATTTTTGCACTTGGCAAATACGATGGCCGTTCGCGCATTGAAAGCACCGAACCGATTGTTTATAAAGATTATGTAAACAAGTATGTTCCTCACTTTGCTAAAAACAACACTCCTAGCACAGACGAGCCGTTAAGCAGTGTAAACCTTCTTCGTGGCGGTTTGCGCGAACATCGCATACCCTCTAATTCTAAAGAGGAGCTTATTCGTACCTTTAGCGGTCATCCGCAGGCCTGTATTGCACCAATGTTCCCGATGCACGCAATCGGCATTAAAGATAAGGGCACACCCGTATACAATGCCGCGGTTACTACCGCCTTGACCATTAGAAACGAGAACTTTGCAGGCTTTGACCCTATTCCTTTGGCACTTGCAAGACTTGGAATTACCGACGCGGTTGACGAATATATTTACGAGTTCCCAAGTATGTGGCAATATTACAACAACGGTTTTGGTCATTATGGACCTAATCCCGTTTTTGTACCCGATGCAAATATGCCTTTCCGCCTTGATACCGCGAAAGACGCTGACACAAAGGAGCCTATGCTTTTTGAGGCATTCCGTTTTAGACACATGGGTCTTGAACCACACGGCGTATTTTCGGCTACTATGAACGAGCGTCTACTTCAAAGTTACGATGGAGTTATCCGCATAGCGCCCGCCTACAACAAAGAAACTGCCAAATTCAAGTTACACGCCGTTGGCGGATTTGTGGTTATGGCGCAAATAGATGGGGGCGAATTGCAATTCGTTGCAATAAAATCACTTCATGGTAACACCCTAAAGTTAGAAAATCCTTGGGGCAAGACATACCTTGATAAC
>JAFPBM010000157.1 GCA_017424125.1 Clostridia bacterium
CGATACCGCGCGGAACATTGTCAAACGTGCAGTTTTCAACGAGAATATTGCGCATATTCAAGTCCTCAACACGGCAGTTGACCATGTGCGAAGGGTGGAGAATATCGAACTGGATCGCCTCATAGCCGACTAAAGCCGAGGAAAAAATTGCCCTTTTGGAACTTAAAATCGGCGGCTTGGAAGACGAGATGCAAACGCCCGAAATCGCAAGCGATTATCTCAAATTATCCGAAGCGCAAAAAGAACTTGAAGCCTTGCAAACCGAACTGTCGGTTGCAATGAGCGAATGGGAAGCAGCGGCGGAAAGACTTGAAGAATTGAATGTATAATAAAAAGAACAGAGATTTTTCTCTGTTCTTTTTTGTTATACGTTATAAAGTTTTTCGCTGGTAAAGTGCGGGTCGGTTGTGATGTTCATTCGCATTTTACGCAAAATAGATTCGTCGCCCGAATTGAGTATATGGGTGGAATGGATTTCGCACCCGCGAAGTTTGGGCAGCTGTTCAACCGCGCGTTTTACGGTGGGGTCGGTGACGGCACAGATGTAAAGTGCCGAAAGCACGTCGTCGGCTTTGAGAACGCTGTTACTTGTCTGACTGCCGCCCAAAAGTTCGTTTTTAAGGGTGAGCAGCGGCTCCAAAACCGCGGGACTCATAAGAAGAGTGGATTTAGGAATATCGGCTAAAACCTTTATGCTGTTGAGCATCGCGCCGCTCGAAGCACTCATGAGTTTTGTTGCTTTACCCGTTATAACTCTGCCATCGGGAAGTTGTATAGCGGCGGCGGGAACGTTGTTACACGCGTTGCTTTTGCGTCTTGCGGGGAGAACGACGGGGCGTTCCTCTGCCTTTATATCAAGTTGTTCCATTATACTACGGATTTTTTCAACCGTTTCGGCGCTTTCTTTACCTTGTTTGTGGTCGGAGGCGGCGCGGAAATAACGGCGCAAAATCTCTTGACGGCTGGCTTCACAACAAGCCTCCTCGTCGAAAATTCCGTAACCCGCCATATTAACGCCCATATCGGTCGGGCTGCAATAAAATTTATCATTGCCCGTGATTTTTGTCAAAATGCGGTGAACAATGGGGAAAGCCTCAACGTCGCGGTTGTAGTTAACCGTTGTTTCGCCGTACTGCTCAAGGTGGAACGGGTCAATCATATTAACGTCCTGTAAATCGGCTGTTGCCGCCTCATACGCGAGGTTTACAGGGTGTTTAAGCGGCAAATTCCAGATAGGGAATGTTTCATATTTGCCGTAACCTGCGGTTATGCCGCGTTTGGATTCGTGATAAACCTGTGAAAGACAGGTTGCAAGTTTGCCGCTACCGGGACCGGGTGCGGTCACAACAACAAGCGGTTTGCTGGTTTCGATGTATGGGTTGGAGCCGTAACCGTTATCGCTTACGATGTAATCAACGTTGTGGGGATAACCGGGAATTGGCTTGTGAATATAGTATTTTATACCACGCGCATCGAGCACCTGCATAAACTGATTTGCGGCGTGTTGACCGCTATAACAGGTGATAACAATGCTGTTAACCTCGATATTCATACTCTTAACAAGGTCAATTTGTCTGAGCAAGTCCATATCGTAACTGATGCCAAGGTCGGCTCTTATTTTGCTTTTTTCAATGTTTTCCGCGCTTATGCAGAAAATAATCTCAACGTGCTCACGTAACGTGCAAAGCATTTTGATTTTCGCATCAGGCTCAAATCCGGGAAGGACGCGTGAAGCGTGAAAATCATCAAAAAGTTTGCCGCCGAATTCAAGATACAACTTACCGTCAAAGCGGGCAATCCTTTTAAGGATATTTTCGCGCTGTTTATCAACATAAAGTTGGTTATTAAATCCCTTTTTTAACATGCTTGTCCCCCCAAACATCAATATACTAAGATTTTATCATAAATTTCATCCGACTGCAACCGAAAATAAATATTTTTTAGCGTAATCTGATGGATTTTGTTGTAAGTTTTGTAATTTGCTTGAAATAGCGTAAAAAATGGTTGTAATCGCAAAAGCCAACCTCTGCCGCAATTTCACGTGCCGAAAGGGTGGTGGTTCTGAGCAGGTGCACCGCCTCGTCAATGCGAAGTTTAAGCACGTATCGGTGAAGGGATAATCCCGTTTGCTCGTTTACAATGCGGTTTATATAGTTTGGGTGGAAGGAAAAAATCTCGCCCAATGCGCTGTTGGTAAGGTCTTCTTTGTAATGCGCTGCTATATATGTTAATATTTTTTGAGTTTTATCATTTGATTCCTTTCTATCGGCGCGCGCAAAGGCTATCAGAAGTTGTGTTAACAGGGCGTTTGCGTTTTGCAAATAAAGTTCAGGCTTTTCGTTCATTTCCGAAAACAGAGTTTCTGCAACGCTTTTTTGTGAGTAAAGTCTTCGCACCTCGCAAAAGGGAATATCGAAATTCGCATCGGAAAAGTGCAACGCTAAAATATTTTCACCCGTATTTACCGATATATTATCGCGCAACACAATTGCGTCGCCAACGTTTAATGAAAACTTTGCAGATTTAATTTCAACCTCTGCTTCTTCGCACAAGCAGTATAAAAAAACGTTAGCGTTATCTGATTTTATTTTGTTGTCGCAGGATATTGTTTCTGCGCTTAAAATTTCAAGTGGCATTTAACATCACCCAAAAACAATTATACTACGTTCTGTTTTAATTTCAACACTTTTTATTGACTTTGGAATGTTTTGTATAAAAAATAAAAGCCTGTCAAAGACAGGCTTTTTGATTTAATTAGTCAATTTTTCCGTAAAGCGGGAGGTCTGCGGCATCGGATTTCGGTGCGCGGTCTGCTACGGGAGCAGTCACCTTGTGCGAATCGTTTCTTCTGCCACCTCTGCGGTCGTCACGGCGGTTGCCGCCAACCTGAGAGATTACAACACGGCGTCCCGAACCTTCGCCAACCGAGTGGGATTCAACGCCCTCAATATTCTGAACTTCGGTGTGAATAATGCGGCGCTCATAAGGATTCATCGGTTCAAGGGTGCGGCTGCGTCCTGTGCGGAGAACCTGCTTGGACATACGGTGTGCGAGACCTTTTAAGGTCTGCTCGCGCTTTTCGCGGTAGTTGCCTGTATCAAGCGATACGCGGAAGAATCCGTCACCTGTGTTTGCGGCGAGAGAAACAAGATACTGTAAAGCGTCAAGTGTTTCGCCGCGGCGACCGATTACTATGCCAAGGTTTTCGCCTGTCAAAATAATACGTGCGCCGTTATCAGACGGAATAACCGAGATTTCTGTTCCCTCAAGACCTAAGTTTGCAAGTATTGTCTTGAGATATGCAACCGCGCGTCCGGCGGGTGTGTTAGCGTCTATTTTATCGGCAGGGATGGCATCTGCTGCGGGTGTTTCTATAGCCTTCTTAGGTGCAACCTCTGCTTTTTTTGCGGGTTTGTTATCCTTCTTACGTGCGGGCTTTTCACGCTTTTTGGGTGCGGGGTCGGGCAATTCAACAAAAACCCTTACCTTTGCGGGTGAGCCGCCGAAAAGTCCCAAAGTTTTCTTTTTGGGATTTGCAAGTACTTCAAACTGTACTTCATCTTCAAACGAAACGTTGAGTTCTGCTTTGGCTTTTTCTGTTGCCTCTTCCAAAGTTTCGCCCACGCCTATTGCTTCTTTAATCACGTGTGCTCCTCCTAATCTATCTGAGCATTCTTCTTACGATTTTGTTCACTCTTAAAACGTGTATAAACTTCCTTTGTTTGTTCTTTCGCAATCATCACGTTCGGACCGAATTTGAGCGATATAATTGTCTGTATCGCACCGCCGATAATAGCAGAACACGCCCAATAGAAGCCCAGCGCTCCGGGGAAACCGAAGCCGATGAACAGGGAAATTAAGGGCATTGTGAGCATCATGCCCGACATATTAGGTGCGTCGGGGTTTTGGATTTTCTGAATCTTGAGTGACACGATAGACGACAACATCTGTGCCGCAAAAGCCATAAACGGAATTATCCAAATAAGTTCTGCTTTTGAGAAATCAAGCGAAAAATGTGGTTGTTGTGTGAGATTTATGCCGAAAAAATTAAAGTTGATATTGTCAAGAACTTCGGGCTTAATCGTATCAACCATACCTTGTTCAATATAAGGTATAAGTTCGATAGGGCGAAGAATCTTTACGCCTTCGATGCTTTTCATAGCCGCGTCAATTGTTGCCGCGTCAACACCGCAGATGTAGCGAATGGGGTTAACAACGGCATAGTAAATGCCCATCATAAACAGCATTCTAAAAATAAGCGGTAAGCATCCGCCAGACATAGAAACGTTTTCTTTCTGATAAAGTTCCTGCATTTCCTGGGTATATTTTTGCTTGTCGTCACCGCAACGCTTTTTGATTTCGTCAAGTTTCGGTCTTATGCGCATTTGCTGCACCGAAGACTTTTGTGACTTGATAGTAAGCGGAATCATGGCGAGGTTGGCGAGTGTTGTAAACAAAAACACTGCGGCGGCAAAGTTGTTTCCAACCAGCCCCGACAGGAAGTTGAGTATATATCCCATAGGAACGCTTATTATATCATATAACTTTTCCATTAGTTTCTCCTTCTGTTTTGCGGGGCGGTACGGGGTCGTACCCACCCTTGCAAAGCGGATTACATCTTAAAATCCGCCAAAAAGTAAGTGCCGTTCCCTTTATTGCGCCGTGCACCTTTAGTGCTTCTATCGCATATTCCGAACATGTTGGTATAAAACGGCAACTGGCATGGGCTTTAAGTGGCGATATATATTTTCTGTAAACTTCAACGAGTTTAATTAGCAGATATTTCATCTTCGCCTACCCATATTCCTGCGCTCTTCAAATGCGCTTCAATCCCCGCGCGGACGTAGTGACTTTTAAGTGCGGGGGTACGAACTCTTCCGACAAATACAATGTCATATCCGCCGCGAATATGCGGCAGACAATCTGAAAACGCGGCAAGGATTACACGCCGCGCTCGGTTTCGGGAAACGGCATTGCCAATTTTTTTGCCCGTGGTTATTCCTACGCGTACTACGCCTAAACGATTTTTTACAATATAGGTTATAACGCCCGGATGAACAAAACTTTTGCCCCTGCCGTATGCCCTTTTGAATTCTTTGTTAAGTTTTAGTTTAATGATTTTTTCCATCGGAATCACCGACTTAACAGTACTTAGATATTAGTAAGTAAGCTGCTTTCTGCCCTTTGCTCTGCGACGTGCAAGTACCTTGCGGCCGTTAGCGGTAGCCATTCTCTTTAAGAAACCGTGTTCCTTCTTGCGATGAAGTTTTTTGGGTTGATAAGTTCTTTTCATTTTTTTACCCTCCTTTTAATATAAGACGAAATGAGGCTATTACTCAACATAGCCTATCAATTTAGCATTATATCAAAAATCGGTCTTTATGTCAACAACAATTTACGCACAGCGACATATATTGTTCGACCGCATAGGAGGGAACACCTGTTATTTTGGCAATTCTCTCAATGCTGCTTCCGTTTTGTATAATGTCTTCAATATTTATAAGCAAAGCGGCGGCAAACAAATCTGCCTCGCGCTCATATCTTCCCGTTACAAAATTCGTGCTGTCGGTCAGAAACACGGCGTTAACGCCTTTGTGTAAAAGTGCGTGACCTAATTCGTGTGCGGTACAAGCAGAGTCAAGAGGTGCCTTTATCGAATCGCTGATAACTACCGCCTGTTTACCAGCGGTTTCCATATAAAACCCGTTTATACGGCGAGGTAGGTCGGCATGGAGCAAAGTTATCCCAAGGCAACGGCAAAGTTCGCACGGGTCACAGGTGCCGTAATCTTGCTTTATTTTTTCAGCAAGGTCTATTATCCTCCTTATCATTTGTGTCTCTCCTTTTCAGTAAGATGTTGGCAGCAAGCAACATAGCGTCAAACAACTTTTCGGTGTCCTGTTCGTCAAGGAGTGTTCCTTTGAACATAAGTCCGCCGGTTGATTTGAGACTCTCTCGCATATTGTCGAGTGCGTCCTCAACCTCGCGCGGTCCTTGCTCTCCGCCCGAAAGCAGATAGTCGGCAGAAACGCCGAAAATACGCGAAAGCTCCATTATTATATGGCTGTCAGGTTCGCGACGTCCTTGTTCGTACATTCCTATTGCACTCGGCGATATGTCAAGCATCATACCGAGTTCTGCTTGCGTGTAACCTTTTTTTATTCTCAATTCTTTAATACGTTTGGCAAAACCATCCATACTATCACCCCAAACGATTATACCACATAACGTGTAGTTTTGTCAAGTCGTTAAAATGCTACCAAAACCGACAAAATCCAAGTGCAACAAATGTTAAAACACACCAAATGTGTGATTTGTGCCTAAAAACACTTGACAGAATCACACGTTACGTGTTATTGTGAAAATGCAGACCGACGCACATTGTGTGTAGTCGGATATATTTAGCAAGTATATCACACGTTATGTGTAGAAAGGTGAAGTTTATGACGTTAAAAGAATTAGGAAATGAATATTTAAGGCAATACGAAGAAATCAAGGCTTACATAAAAGCGATAAAGAAGACCGAAAAGGATTTGACGCGCAAACAGCAATTAAGACTTCGCAGGCGGATTTTATCGCTCTATGCCGATGCGGCTTCACTACGGGTAACGGGCGAACACCTTGTGAATTATTACGGAGGCGCCAATGAATAGACTTACCTTTAGCATTGAAGTTTTCGGCGAGCGAGCCGCATCTGCGGCGTATGAGAGCCGCGGCGACAACGGAAAATATTTAGAACATCTTAAAAAACTTCTCCGCAAGGCAATCGAAGAAGAACTTACCGAAAGCCAACGCGATGCCGTGACGGGATTTTATTTTGAAAACCTAAGCGTCAGCGAAATGGCAGAACTTCGCGGTGTAAACAAATCCACAATATCGCGCAATCTGCACCGCGCCTGTCAAAAACTCTCTCTCGTGATGCGTTACGGCGCATCGCCTTTATATCTCTTGCAAGAATAATATACAATTTTCAAAGTACGAATTATGGTACTTAAAAAGGATACACGGTAGATTTTTTAAACCGTGTATCCTTTAATTTTATTCTATTCCCTCGGCTTCGGTAAATTCTGCAAGTTGCATCATCGAAAACGCGGTGCCGATTTGACAGTTAATCCAGAAGTTTTCGTGACCGTATTCACAGTTTTCGCCAATCCAGAAGGTTGGGATTTTACCGTCTTTTTCAACCTGCATTCTTGTAATCATATCGGCAAGTGTCAGCGCCTTTTCAAGATACAGGCGGTCATCTGTGAGACGGTACATATTTATAAACGTGTTCATTACTGTAGAAGTGCTTGAACAAATCGGGTCATAACAAAAATACTGTTCAAGTCCCGCGGGGGTGTGGTGCGGTTTGTTTGGGCGCCATTCCCACATAGGATATTCGCCCCACAAAACAAATTGGTCTTCAACGTATCGCATAAGTTCTTTGGCGGTGGCAACCATTTTTTTGTCGTGGGACAAATGGTTTGCTATGTAATTTATCATAGCGTCGGTTGTAAAATGGGTTAGATTTGTGTAGTTGCAAGAAACGTTTACGTCCTCAAACTGACCTTCCCAATTGAACGATTCCAGTCGCGATTTTATTATATAATCGAAATGCGAAATTTCTAATTTGTGCCATACGTTATCGCCCGTTTTTTCGTAAAGTGCACGGAAAAACTCAGTGAACTTAAAATCAACGCAAATATTTTCGGATAGCGGTTTACCCGTGCTACAATCATAAAGCAGATACCAACTTCCGCAGGGCAACACGTTGTTTTTATAAAATTCGGCAATACGGAGTGCGGCGTCATAATATTTTTTGTCACCCGTAGCGTCAAATAGTGTTAAAAAGCCAAGTCCTGCAGAAAGCGGATATATCATCATAGTGGTGCCAAGACTTTTTTCTGCGGCGGGGGCAACACGGTTTACCGATTCTGCATTAAGCCCGTCGAAAGAATACGTGGGCGGAAGATAAGCAAGAGGGCCATCGGTCGGAGTTATGGAAAGCAGATAATCTGCGGCTCTAACGGCAAGTTTAATTGCATTTTGGGCGGCGCTCGGTTCAAGTTTTGCATAATACACCATTGCTTTAGTTAAACTTGAAATTGTTTTTGAGGGGTATGCGTTGTGGGCATAATCAGGCTCGGGAACGCCGTTAATCAGCCAATATTGTACCATTGGGTCTTCGTAAACAAAACGGAAAGCCTTAAGCGCACATTCGCGGTATGAACACGCCTTGCCTTCATACGCTTGTCGACCGGGGAAGGGGGCAGATTTATAAATTTTTCGCTCTCCCACAAGTTCTAAAACGTTACCGTTGCCGTCGGTCGCCTCTGCTTTAATTTCAATAAATCCTGCAGAAACGTCACCCCAAACAGGCGCAAGAGAAATAAAGTTTACGTTACTTTTTAAAGAATAGGCTTTACCGTCTTTATCGGTTACGGTATAAAGATACGAGCATCCGTCGGGTCTTTTTGAAAATTCCAGAACGGGCGCATACATAAACTGTGTGGATTTAACGTTCCAAAACGGTCTTCCGTCAATACCGCCGGGACGGGGCGAACATTCTTCGCTGTTATATTCAAGCAATGCTTGTTCTGCGTATTTATTCATATCATAGGTTCTCCTTGTGTTTTTACGTCTACAATATAACATAAAATCCAAAATAAGCAAACATAAATATTGCTAAAAACGTTTTAATATTACCCACAGCCGAAAAAGAGAAAAATCAAAAAAGGAAGGACTTTTGAAAGCCCTTCCTTTTTGATTTGAGAATTATTACTTGTTAAGTGCCTCTTCAATAGCAACTGCACAAGCAACGGTGGCGCCAACCATCGGGTTGTTACCCATACCGATAAGACCCATCATCTCAACGTGGGCAGGAACAGAAGAACTGCCTGCGAACTGAGCGTCGGAGTGCATACGGCCCATTGTATCGGTCATACCGTAGGAAGCAGGACCTGCAGCCATGTTGTCGGGGTGGAGAGTACGTCCTGTACCGCCGCCCGAAGCAACGGAGAAATAGTTCTTGCCCTGCTCGGTGCATTCTTTCTTATAGGTACCTGCAACTGGGTGCTGGAAGCGGGTGGGGTTGGTGGAGTTACCTGTGATGGAAACGTCAACGCCCTCCTTGTGCATGATAGCAACGCCCTCGCGAACGTCGTTTGCACCGTAGCAGTTAACCTTTGCGCGAAGGCCTGTAGAATAAGCCTTGCGGTAGATTTCCTTAACCTCGCCTGTGTAGTAATCCATCTCGGTTTCAACGTAGGTGAAGCCGTTGATACGTGAAATAATCTGAGCGGCGTCCTTGCCAAGACCGTTAAGAATTACGCGAAGCGGTTTTTTACGAACTTTGTTTGCCTTTTCAGCAATACCGATAGCGCCTTCAGCAGCAGCGAAAGATTCGTGACCTGCAAGGAAAGCAAAACATTCGGTTTCTTCTTCAAGCAACATTTTGCCGAGGTTTCCGTGGCCGAGACCAACTTTTCTCTGGTCGGCAACCGAGCCGGGAATGCAGAAAGCCTGTAAGCCTTCGCCGATAGCGGCGGCAGCGTCAGCGGCGCGTGTGCAACCCTTTTTGATTGCGATAGCGCAACCAACTATATAAGCCCAGCAAGCGTTCTCGAAGCAAATCGGCTGAATTTTCTTAACCTGATTATAGATATCAAGACCTGCGTCTTTGGTAATCTTTTCAGCCTCTTCAATAGAAGAGATGCCGTAAGATGCGAGAACTTCATTAATTTTATCAATTCTTC
>JAFPBM010000158.1 GCA_017424125.1 Clostridia bacterium
CGGTGAAGAGGCAACGGTTAAGCGACTGCTTCTCAAGGACGGACAGGTTATTTTGATGCCCGAAAACCCCGATTACAGTCCCATATACCCCGAAAACCCCGAGATTTTGGGCAAGGTTGTGGGCAATTTTAGAAAGTATTAGGGTGCCAATATGAGTGATATGAAAACTGTTGAACTTTTTACAGACGGCGCCTGTTCGGGCAACCCCGGCCCTGGTGGTTGGGGTGCTATTTTGCGTTATAACGGTATTGAAAAAGAACTCTCGGGCGGTGAGGAAAACACCACAAACAACCGAATGGAACTTACAGCCGTTATAAAGGGACTAAAAGCGCTTAAAACACCCTGCAAAGTTTTGCTCTGCACCGATTCGAAATACGTATGCGACGGTGTTACTAAAGGCTGGGCGGAAGGTTGGCGTTTGCGCGGTTGGCGAAAAGCCGACGGAAAACCTGCTCTCAACCCTGATTTGTGGGAAGAACTGCTTAATCTTCTTGACACGCACGAGGTGGAAATCAACTGGATAAAAGGTCACAACGGACACGAGGAAAATGAAAGATGTGACCGCCTTGCCGTTAAAGAGACAAATTTTTTCAAAAAAGATTAAAATATGTTGAAAAATGCAGGAAAAAAGTGTAAAATGATTGGTGTTAGTTTTTTAGAAGGATATTGTATAAATGAAGAGATTTGTATATGCCGATAATTCGGCAACAACCAAAATAAGCAAAACCGTACTTGACAGTATGATGCCATATCTTACAGACGAATTCGGTAACGCGAGCAGCCTTTATTCTATGGGTAATAAAGCGCGTGCCGCCGTTGACGCCGCAAGAGAACAGATTGCCAATGCTATCGGCGCTTCAGCGCGTGAGATTTATTTCACAAGCGGTGGAAGTGAGGCTGACAACTGGGCTATTAAAGGCACGGCTAAGGCTATGCTTAAAAAAGGCAAAAAACATATTATAACAAGCAAGTTTGAACACCACGCTGTGCTTCACACACTCTCTGCTCTTGAACGTGACGGATTTGAAGTCACATACGTTGACGTTAACGAAAACGGAATCGTTAACCCTTGCGACGTTGAAAAGGCAATCCGCGAGGACACAGGTCTTGTTACAATTATGTACGCTAACAACGAAATCGGCACTATTCAGCCTGTAAAGGAAATTGGCGCCGTTTGCAGAAAACACGGTATTCCTTTCCACACCGACGCCGTACAGGCGGTTGGCAACGTACCGATTGACGTTGATGAACAAAACATCGATATGCTTTCTATGTCGGCACACAAATTCCACGGACCGAAAGGCGTTGGTGCGCTTTATCTTCGTCGTGGTACCGTTGTGCACACCCTTATAAACGGCGGTGCGCAGGAGTTTGGACGACGTGCGGGTACCGAAAACACCGCAGGTGTCGTTGGTATGGGCGTTGCAATAGAAGAAGCGGTTAAGACAATGGAAAGCCGCAACGAAAACAACCGTAAAATGCGCGATTATATTATTGAGAACGCGCTTAAAATCGAGCGTTCACGCGTTAACGGCGATATGGAACACAGACTCTCAGGCAACGTTAATATGTGCTTTGAAGGTATTGAGGGCGAATCACTTTTGCTTATGCTTGATTATAACGGCATACAGGCATCGAGCGGTTCGGCTTGCACGTCGGGCTCTTTGGACCCAAGCCACGTGCTTTTGAGCATCGGTCTTCCGCACGAGATTGCACACGGCTCACTTAGACTTTCGTTTGGTGACGGCAACACAATGGAAGACGCAGAATATATTATGTCGGTACTGCCCGATATAATAGCACGTCTTCGTGCTATGTCACCGCTTTGGGACAGTATAAAGGAGAATGAAAAGAATGTACACTGAACAAGTTATGGAGCATTTTTATAACCCGCACAACATGGGCGAACTTTCTGATGCTAACGGCATTGGCGAGGTTGGCAACCCCAAGTGCGGCGATATTATGCGTATGTATATAAAGGTAGAGGACGGCGTTATTGTTGACGTTAAATTCAAGACCTTCGGTTGCGGCTCTGCCATTGCTACAAGTTCTATTGCCACCGATATGGTAAAGGGACACACTATTGAAGAGGCACTAACCCTTTCAAATAAAGCGGTTGTTGAGGCCTTGGGCGGATTACCCGCACACAAAATTCACTGCTCGGTTTTGGCAGAACAGGCAATTAAAGCCGCCGTTGCCGACTATTACACCCGTCAGGGCATAGACCCGACACCCATCGTTGGCGAGATTAAAACCTGCGACGGTAATGAGTCCTGCGCTTGCGAACACAATAAATAAAAAAATCGTCAGTTCGAAACCATCCTGACGTTAAATAAAACTAAGGGGAAATGAAAAAATGAATAAAAAAATGTCTGTAAAAGACCTAGTTGTAGCGGCGCTTATAGCCGCGCTTTACGCCGTTTTGACCTATGTTTCTGCGGCTTTTGGTTTGGCATACGGTGCGGTGCAATTCCGCATTTCCGAGGCGCTTTGTATTTTGCCGCTTTTCACACCTACGGCGATATACGGCCTTACCGTCGGTTGCCTTATTTCTAACATCGGCAGTACGCTCGGTGTTATGGATATGCTTTTCGGCACCGCGGCGAGTCTTTTGGCTTCGGTACTTACATATCTTTTAAGAAACAAAAGCAAAGCCGTTTCGCTTTTGCCGCCCGTTATTATAAACGCGCTTTTTGTGGGCGCACAGGTTGCCATTTTTACAGATGATGCAGGTTTTTTTGCAACGTTTTTATACGTGGCTTTGGGACAGGCTGTGGTTGTTTACGGACTCGGTCTGCCACTTTCACACATAATTAAAAAGACTAAGATTTTTTAGGAGGGTTTTATGACTTCTAAAAATAAAATATCATTTTCGCCGCGCGGCAAACGCGGCGTTTTCTTTTCGGGATTGCGCGATGGATTGCCGATTGGGCTTGGATATTTAGCGGTTTCTTTCTCTTTAGGCATTGCCGCAAAAAATGCAGGACTTTCGGCTTTTCAAGGGTTTCTTGCAAGTCTGCTTACAAACGCATCGGCGGGCGAATACGCAATATTCACCGTTATTGCCGCCAACGCAGGATATTTAGAAGCATTTTTTATGACGGTAGTTGCCAATGCGCGCTATCTTTTGATGGGTTGCGCACTCAGCCAAAAATTCCACAAAGACACACCGCTTTTCCACCGTATGCTTGTGGGATTTGATATTACCGATGAGGTTTTTGGTATTACCATAGCGCGCCCCGGAGTGCTTGACCCTTATTACACCTACGGCGCTATGACGTCATCCATTCCCTTTTGGGCGTGCGGCACCGTACTTGGTATTATTATGGGCAATCTGTTGCCTCTGCGTGTTGTCAGCGCTTTAAGCGTTGCCCTTTACGGAATGTTTTTGGCGGTTATAATTCCGCCCGTTAAGACAGACCGCGTTATTGCCGTTTTGGTGCCTATTTGTTTTGCGCTTAGTTTCCTCTTTGCAAGGATTCCCGTTTTAGCGAGTATATCCGAGGGTACGCGCACAATTATCTTAACCATAATCATTGCATCGGCAGCGGCTATTTTCTTCCCCGTAAAAGAGGAGGCAGAAAATGAATAATAAATATATTTACATACTCATTATGGCAGGTGTTACATACCTTATTCGTGTGGCACCGCTGACACTTATCCGCAAACCCATAAATAATAAATTCATAAAATCATTTCTTTATTACGTTCCGTACGTAACGTTGGCGGTTATGACTTTCCCCGCAATTATCGACGTAACGCAAAGTGCGTTGGCGGGCGCGGCGGCGCTTATCATCGGCGTGGTTGCCGCATATTTCGGTGCAGGACTTTTTAAGGTTGCTGTTTCATGTTGCGCCGTTGTTTTCATACTTGAATTTATACTTTGCAGATAAAAAAGACCTGTGGATTCCACAGGTCTTTTAATTTTATGATAA
>JAFPBM010000159.1 GCA_017424125.1 Clostridia bacterium
CCTTGCCGTAGCGGGTTTCAAGCATCTCACGCAGTACGCGGAAAGCCACGGCAGGCTCTGTTGTGGTGCCCGACTTTGATATAATGTTACTCGAAACACGTTTGTTTTTACAAAGTTCCAAAATCTCTGCAAGGGCACTGCCTGATATAGAGTTACCTGCAAAATATATTTCGGGTGTTTCTTTTCTTAATGCGTTATAGTTGGGGGATTTCAAAAACTCAATCGCCGCGCGTGCGCCGAGGTATGAGCCGCCGATGCCTATAACTATGAGAATATCGGTATCACCAGAGATTCGCTTTGCTGCAGATTTGATGCGCGAAAACTCTTCTTTATCATAATTTACAGGAAGGTCAAGCCAACCCAAAAAGTCGTTTCCGAGACCTGTGCCGTTATGAAGCATTTCGTGTGCTGCCGCTATCTGCGGTGTTAAACCTGTAAGGTCGTTTTCTCTTAAAAAATCTTTTGCGTAATTGTCTAAAAACCTGATTGCCATTTGAACACCCTTCCTTTTTTTATTATTTTACTATATTTTCGTCCGCATTTCAACTGAAATATAATAATTTTACATTTTTGTTATTTTTTACAAATTATGGCAGAAAGCAACCAACGGTACATCATAAAAACGGTACGTTTTTTGACACTTTCTGTCGCCTTTATATCTATAACGCCAACCTCTTCCCCGTCCACGCTTATATAGACCTTTCCGACGACGTCGCCTTTTTTAATAGGTGCTTTTACAGAATCTAAAAGTTCTAATTTCCTATCCACTTTCGGCTCGCCTTTTTTGGTAAGGACCGAAAGTTTTCCGTCTGCTTTTACAGATGCGCTTGTTTTTTCACCACCCTTGATTTTAACTCGGGTATTATCCCCTATATTCGCATCAACGTTTAAAACACCGTAATTGGCAAAACCGAAATCAAGCATTTTTCTGGCACCCATAAAACGCGAATTACTGTCGGCGCCGCCCATTACAACCGCTATCAGCGTCATATTGTCGCGAGTGGCAGCGGCAGAAAGACAACTGCCCGCTTTGCTTGTAGTCCCCGTTTTAAGACCTATACATCCATCATAAAAACGCACAAGTTTATTTGTGTTTACAAGTTCCGAT
Organism: Clostridia bacterium; assembly: GCA_017424125.1. Classification (GTDB taxonomy): domain Bacteria; phylum Bacillota; class Clostridia; order Oscillospirales; family Acutalibacteraceae; genus SIG589. The sequence goes on from JAFPBM010000159.1 coordinate 1,109, forward strand.
TCACCGCCGCGCAGAGAATCCATCCAAACGGTCGAATAATTGGTTATAAGTTTATGTTTCACAAGTTCCGAAGACATAATAGCAACGTCGTACGCGGTGGTCAGATGTCCATCTGCATCGAGTCCCGTACAGTTTACAAAATGTGTCCCCGTAAGTCCGAGTGATTTTGCGCGTTCATTCATAAGCGCAACAAAACCCTCCTCACTGCCCGCTATTGCCTCACCCACCGCAACGGTGGCGTCATTGGCAGAGGCTATTACAATAGCCTTGAGCATTTCGTCAAGCGTCATACTCTCGCCCGGCTCCAACCAAATCTGTGAGCCGCCCATACTGCAAGCATGTTCGCTCGCCGTTATTTTGCTTTCGAGTTTAAGTTTACCCGCGTCGATTGCCTCCATTATAAGCAATAGTGACATTATCTTGGTTATGGACGCGGGTGCTAAGCGCTCATTTCCGTTGTTTTCATATAAAACGGTCTGTGTTTGCGGTTCTATAAGCACGCACGATTTTGCGTTTATATCAAGATTGCCGTCCACAAGCGTTATCGTTTCTGCCGTTTCGGGCAGAGGCTCGTATATATCCTCCGAATAACATTCGGTTGAGAGCGTTTTTGCCGTCACCGTCACCCCCGACAGTGCAACTATTATACCTATTAATAATATGCTGATTATTTTTTTCACGTAGCACACCTCCGTTATATAAAGGTATGCGTTGGATGTTTTTTTAATAACTGCATAAAAAAACAGGGCGGAAAATCCGCCCTGTCAATTTAGTAAATATTATTCTGCGTCTGCATTCTTACCGCTGAGCAATACGTTTGTGAGTATGCCGAGGATAAGTGCGCAAGCGATTGAAGTTAAGGTTACCTTACCAAATGTAAGTGTCAAACCGCCGATACCTGCAATAAGAATTACAGATACAACGAAGAGGTTGCGGTTCTTTTCAAGGTCAACCTTCTGAATCATCTTAAGACCGCTAACTGCGATAAATCCGTAAAGTGCCATGCAAACACCGCCCATTACGCAAGAAGGAATGGAGTTTACGAAAACAACAAACGGGTTGATGAAAGCAATAAGGATTGCGCCGATTGCGGCTGTTATAATGGTTATAACAGAGCAGTTACGTGTAATAGCAACGCAACCAACCGACTCGCCGTAAGTAGTGTTGGGGCAGCCGCCGAAGATAGCACCTGCAACCGAACCAATACCGTCGCCGAGAAGTGTTCTGTGAAGACCGGGCTCCTCAAGCAAATCTTTTTCAATAATTGTTGAAAGATTCTTGTGGTCAGCAATATGCTCTGCAAATACAACGAATGCAACGGGAACGTATGCTACTGCAACGGTTGCGAGATATGCAAGGTCGAAATCCTTAACGCCTTTAATAGCGGTGAGGAAAGTAAACTCGGGAACTGTGAAGATGCTATTCATTGATGCGAAGATTGAGAAATCGATTACCTTAAGTGCATCATTGTTTGTCAGGGTGCCGATAACGGTGAAGATTGCGCCTGTAGCGTAACCTGCCAAGATACCGATAACGAAAGGAATGAGTTTCATCATCTTCTTGCCGTATGTAGAGCAAACCATTGTTACTGCGAGTGTTACAAGACCGCAAACAAGTGCTACGTAGGGAGAGGTAAGAACGTTGCCTTCTGCATCTGCAACCTTAGTTTTCATAAGGTCGCCTATAGCGTTACCTGCCAGGGACAGACCGATGATTGCAACTGTAGGTCCGATTACAACTGCGGGCATAAGTTTGTTTATCCAGTTAACGCCAACAAGTTTTACGATTATTGCGATAATTACATAAACAAGACCTGCACAAGCGGCACCGATTATAAGACCGAGGTAGCCGAGTTGTACCGATACGGCACCTGCAAACGCTGCTGCCATTGAACCTAAGAATGCGAATGACGAGCCAAGGAAAACCGGACTCTTTGCTTTGGTGAAGAGAACGTATACGATTGTTCCTACACCTGCGCCGAAAAGGGCTGCGGACGGCTGCATTCCGTTACCTACGATTACCGGAACTACCAGTGTCGCTGCCATGATTGCGAGGAGTTGCTGGATTGCGAAAACGATAAGTTGTAAGAATTTCGGCTTATCGTTTACGTTGTAAATCATTTTCATTTTTTTCATCCTCCATATTTTGATTTAAAATATAAAATATCCGAGTTTTTAAACTCTCGGTTATTTCTCATACAAACAGACCGACGTTTCGTTATCAAACTCAGGCACCGAAACACTTATCAGTTCTGTTTTTGAGGTGGGAACGTTTTTGCCCACATAGTCACCCCTTATGGGAAGTTCACGGTGACCCCTATCTATAAGCACGGCAAGTTGTATTGCCGAGGGACGCCCCATTCGCATAACGGCATCAAGCGCCGCGCGAACGGTACGGCCCGTATAAAGCACGTCGTCAACAAGTATAACGCGTTTGCCCGTTACGTCGTACCCCTCTTTTTCAATATGCACCAAGGGCTCGTCCGAGACGGCGATATCGTCACGGTAGAGGGTAATATCAAGGGTATATACAGGCACGTCAATTCCCTCAAAGGTTTTTATGTTTGAGGCAATCGTGTTAGCAAGGGGCACACCTCTACGGCGGATACCCATAAGCAAAACGTCTTTACAGCCACCCGTACGCTCGATAATCTCGTGCGACATACGTCTGAGAGCGCGTTCTACACCCTGTTCATCCATAATGCGATACTTAAAAACCATTTTTCGTTCCTTTTACAAAAAAATAACCTTTGCCGCGCGACAAGGTTACAAACAGGACGCAAAGCGCCCTATACATTATATAATCTTGTCGGCATCGCGGTACCGTCTTAAAGACCTATTTACTAAAAATTATTCTATCACAACGCTATCATTTTGTAAAGCGCATTTTATTTTTTTGATTAATTTTTCACGTCACTGCATATACTATTTATTAGTGCGAATGGGTATTTTTGGCAGAGTTTTACACTTCTGGTGTGAAAAATTATCAAATTGCACAACCAATTTACCAAAAATTGCCAAAAATCGACGGTTTTTTCAAGGTTACAATTTTGTAACAATTTGTCCCGCGCGGGCGTTTTGTGTAAATTTCACAAAACAGAAGCGGTTTTTCGGGTTGACAATAATCACTATTGTGGATATAATCTCGTTGCATTGTGTTTTTTTCAAAGGAGCCTCTGTTTCCACGCTCCGGGCAGGTTGTTTTTCAATCTACCTATTATATATAAAGGGGAAATTCAATGATAGAAAAGTTAAGAGCCGTGCTGACTAAATTGCCCGCCGTTTTTGAGCGACGTGCCAACAGTCTTTATGCTCTTGCTCTGACAACGGCAATACTTCTTTCCGTTCTTATGTTGTCGGTTAACACCGTTTCTATAAAGGCGGACGGCAAAGAGGTTGTTACGTTAAAGACCATGCTTTCCAATACGGACAGCATTTTAGAGTCGGTTAATATTTCATACGGCAAGGACGACAAGGTTGAAGTTAAAAAACTTTCAAGCCATGCAATAGATATTGCAGTGCGCTACTCGTTCCCTGTTTACATCACTGTTGGCAACACCACAAGCAAGGTGCTTACCACCGGTGCTACGGTTGGCGAAATTTTGGATTTAGCCAACGTACTTGTAAGCGAACACGATATTATCAACTACGACCTTGACACAAAAATCGACGCTACGGCTTATATTGACGTGGTTGACATTGACTACGTAACCGAAACCTATACAAAGCGCATTTATTATCAGGAAAAGACGGTTTATTCCGCCGATTATCCCAAAGGAACGCGCATTGTAAAAGACGGAACGGAAGGTCAAAAACAGGTTACCTGTAAAAAGACCATTGTAAACGGTGTTGTAACAAGTGAAGAGGTTTTAAGCGAAGTTGTGCTTTTTGAGGCGGTTGACAGACAAATCATCATAGGCACCAAGAAAACGGCAACTGCCAACAAAACTCCCGCTGCCGCAAAACCCTCTAAACCCACCACAACTAATCCTGCGGTTACCACAAGCGCAAACGTTTCCTGCGTTTCTACGCTTAAACCCGCAAGTACAATTGAACTTGATAAAAACGGTAACCCCGTTAAGTATAAAAAGCATCTGACCGTTCAGGCAACGGCATATCTTGCATCCGGCACCTGTGCAACGGGCGTTAAGTGTGTTCCCGGATATATTGCGGTTAACCCCAACTATATACCTTACGGCACAAAGATGTATATTAAATCAAGCGACGGCAAATATGTTTACGGTTACGCAGTTGCTGCCGACACAGGCGGTTTTGCAAGAAACAATCCCACGAAGGTTGACCTTGCATTCCCCACTAACGCACAGTGCAGTACATTCGGCAGACGCAACGTTGAAATTTATATTTTAGAATAGTAAAAAGGCTTGGAAACCAAGCCTTTTTATTTTTCATTTATTATTTTGACGTTAGTGAATTCTACACTCAAATCTGCAGACGGACACGTAAGCCGAAGCGGCAAACCCGTTTCCGACACCGTTAGAACGTAATCGTATCCGCCCGTTTTGCCGTAAACCTTATATTCTTCACCGTCTTTTTGTGCGGGAGCGGTGTTTTTTACAACGTTTGACAACATCTCGGCTACGTTTTCTGTTGGTATCTTTGCCGATGGCTTATACGTCATACCCATATAAGTTACGGCGGTTTCCTCGCCGTCGTAGGTTACGGTGGTGCCCGATATGGTTTCGGGTTTTGTAACGGTGCAACTAAAAACGCCTCCGCCATAGGCTTTTATGCTACATTCGCATTCATAGTCTTCGTATTCTATATCGGCATCAAAAGATATGCCGACAAGTTTTGTATCAACTTCCTCTGCCTCTCCGCAACCAGCAAGGGTTAATAACATTAAAAGCATACAAAATATTTTTTTCAATTTTACCACACCATATAAAAAAATTAAGCCACAGCGACAAAAACTGTGGCTTAATAATATTTATGTGTTTGGGGGCGCAATTTATTCTAATCTTCAAAGGCGCCTTTTTGTATAATTCTTGGCAAATAACCTTTTATGCCGTTTTTCATTTTTTCGTTCGGTTCCATAACAAGACAAACTGCCTCGTTTTTAGTATCACGCGCTAATACGTAAAAAGCGTTATCACTCGGATTTGCACACATCAAAAACTTGCCGTGTGTCTTTATTCCCTCTTTATATTTTCCGACCTTTTCTATATCGCTGCACTTTAACGTAACCATTCTGCGCCGTGTGCTTTGGGCAATGATTTTATCAACGTCAAGTTCGCCGTTTGTCAAAATATACTCATATTCCACGTTAAGACGTGAAGAAAGTTTAAAAGCACCGTAAAAAAGTGCGCCCACAATTATAATTGCAAGGGTGCTGAGATATTTTATAAAAAGGAAGGTTACAAAACTTAAAAAAAGCGCCGCACCCCACAAAAGTATTTTTAGCGAAATGTTTTTTGCGCCGTGATTAATTTTTACAATTTGTTCGTTAAATGTATCCATTTTTGCTCTCCTACACATATGTTAATATTATTGTAACACCCTTATGATAAAAAGTAAAGAGGTTTTACTTGAAAGAAACAAAAATTTAATGTATAATAAACTTTGAGTATTGATTGGAGGGATTGTTTTGAAAATCAAAGATAATTTTTTACTCAAAGAAGTTGCCGGAAAAACAATAGTTGTACCGGTTGGACAGGCAACACTTGATTTCAACGCAATTATCACGTTAAACGAAACGGGCGCTTTCCTTTTTTCTAAATTACAGGAAAAAGATATGAGCGAGGAAGACTTGGTAGCGGCGCTCACCGCAGAATATGACGTTAGTGCCGATATTGCCGCCGCAGACATAAAGAAATTTGTAGACAGCATTAAAAAAGCGGGAGTTACCGAATAATAATGGATAACAAAAAAACGGCTAAATGGATTTTTACAAGGCTTAAAAAATTCATACCCGCCGTTATAATCATTTCGCTTATGAGTACCTTTGTATCTCTTGGCGGAATTGCCCTTATACTCATAACCCGTCAAATTCTAAACGACGCACAGGCAGGAATTACGGGGGCTGAACTCAGGGTAAATATTATTTGGCTTATTGTGGTGCTTATAGCGCAAATTGCAATCAACCTTGTGGACGGATTTATCAAGAACAAGACCATCTTTAAGATGGATATTCATCTCAAAGACAGGATTTTCCGTGAAATTATTGCAAAAGATTACAGCAAAATTTCCAAACTCCATTCGGGCGAACTTGTCACCCGTCTTTCAAGCGACGTAGACGTCATTGTCAGAGGCATGGCAAGCATTATACCGAGTGTAATTTCAACCGTTGCAAAATTAATTGCGGGCGTCTCGGTATTTATGGCGCTTGACCCTTTGGTTGCGATTATAATTATTGTTATTGGCTTTTTGTTCCCGCTAATCGGCAGAATTATAAGCAAAAAATACAAGCACTTACATAAAAAGGCACAGGAAACCGAAGGTGCCGTACGCTCATTTTTACAAGAGAGTATACAAAACGTCATCGTTATCAAAACCTTTTCGGCAAATAACCCCGTAAGGCAGAAACTTTTGGGGTATTTAAACGAAAACCTTAAGGTAAAAATGAAACGCACCTGGCTTTCGCTTTTTATGCACACAGGTCTTTACGGCTCGTTCACGCTTGGCTATTACGGCGTTCTTATCTGGGGTGCTTTGCAGATTGCCGCAGGAACGCTTGCATACGGTACGTTTTTTGCGTTTTTGGAACTTGTTGGGATTCTAAGAAATCCCCTTCAAAGCATTTCGGGCATACTGCCGCAGTACTATTCCACACTCGCATCAGCAGAGCGGCTTATAGAACTTGAAAGCATTGAAAACGAGCCTATTGACACCGAAATTGACGTAAAAAACATGTATGAAAATATGCTCTTTATTGAGGCAAAGGGACTCACTTTTTCGTATGATAAAGAGCCGGTTATCAACCGCTCTGACCTTACCATAAACAAGGGCAGTATTTGTGCACTTATGGGTGAATCAGGCACAGGAAAAAGCACACTTTTCAGGTTGCTTTTAGGCCTTTATAAACCCTCCGACGGTGAACTTTTCATAAAAACAAAAGATGGCGAAATACCGCTTGATTCAACCATGCGCAGATTGTTTTCTTACGTTCCGCAGGGGGATATGATTTTGTCGGGTTCCATCCGTGAAAATATCACTTTCCTTTCGGGTGACGTAACGGAAGAAAAACTTGAAAACGCGGCAAAACAAGCCGTTATTTACGATTTCATAAAGTCGCTTCCCGACGGTTTTGACACAAAAATAGGCGAACGCGGACTTGGTCTTTCCGAAGGACAACTCCAGCGCATTGCAATCGCACGCGCACTATTAAACGACGCGCCGATTTTACTGCTTGACGAGTGCACTTCGGCACTGGATATTGAAACCGAACTTAAACTTTTGGAAAACCTGAAAGAAAACCGCGACAAAACGGTAATTTTAATTACCCATCGCCGCGCTGCACTTGATATCTGCGATACGGTGTTAACGCTTAAAAAAGGTAAGATAAAACACTCATAAAAAAAGACGGCGGAAGCCGTCTTTTTTACGTTATATTACCGAGTCCAAACGACACCGAAAGTGCTTGGTCCACCATATCCATTGCACCAACGCCTAAACTTCCCATTCTCTCTTTTAAGCGTTGTTTATCTATTGTCCTCACCTGTTCGAGCAATACTATGGAATCTTTTGCGAGTCCGCAATCATCCGCGCTTAGCCTTATGTGTGTCGGCAAACGCGTTTTATCCTGTTGGCTTGTAATTGCCGCCGCTATTACTGTGGGACTATAGCGGTTTCCGACGTCGTTTTGTATTATAAGTACCGGTCTTACGCCGCCCTGTTCCGAACCGATAACGGGGCTTAAATCTGCATAGTATATATCTCCGCGTTTAACTGTCATTTCTGTTTCACACTCCCAATTTTAGTGTTACCTTTTATTTTCACAAATAATCATTTTTGTGAATTTTTTCTTTTCTAACCTATACTATGCGGATATACTTTGCCCTGTTCGGACGGGCAATTTATATTTTTTTATATAAATCCTTGAAAAGTAGTATAATATTATATATAATAAATATATATTGTCTTTTTAGGAGGGCATTATGGAAAAATTATTTTTAATAGCAAACCCTTGCTCAGGTACGCTAAAACTAAAAAATAATCTGCTTGATATTGTAAGGACGTTTTCTGACGCGGGTTACCGCGTTACGGTTTACACCACGCAAAGCCGCGGTGACGCCACACGCGTTGTAAGCGAACTTTCCGATGAATATACCACCATTATCTGTTGCGGCGGCGACGGCACTCTAAACGAAGTTATTTCGGGTATGATGCAAAATCTTAACCGCTACCGTTTAGGATATATCCCCGCGGGCACTCTTAACGAATGGTCGAGCGGACTTCACATTTCAAGAAATATGGTAACCGCCGCTAAAGACATTGTAAACGGCAGGGTTATTCCGCTTGATATCGGTTTGTTTGATAAAAAATATTTCACCTACACCGCATCTTTCGGCGCGTTTACCGATGCTTCTTATTCTGCACCGCAAGAAATTAAGAATGTTCTCGGACAGGCTGCGTATATTATTGAGGGTATTAAAAGCATAAGCAATATACGCCCCTATACTATGACGCTCTCTCACGACGGTGAAACGGTAACGGGTGACTTTTTGTTCGGTTCTGTTTCCAACTCGCTTTCGGTTGGCGGAATTATCAAACTTGACGAATCGGCGGTTAAACTCAACGACGGTATGTTTGAGGTGCTTTTCATTAAAAAGCCTGAAACAATTGCCG
>JAFPBM010000160.1 GCA_017424125.1 Clostridia bacterium
ATAAATCTCGGCATATTTAATCTTTTGCCGCTACCTGCGCTGGACGGCGGCAGATTACTCTTTATTTTGTTTGAAATTATATTCCGCAAAGCCGTACCGCAAAAGTACGAAGGTTTTGTACACGCTGTCGGTTTTGTCATATTAATACTCATAATGATTGCGATAACTGCAAAGGATATCTGGTCTTTGGTGGTGTAAAGAATGTATAAAAGGGAAGATACAAGACAGGTTAAGGTCGGCAAATATAAATTGGGCGGCGGAAGTGACGTGCTCATTCAGTCAATGCTTTCTAAACCCGCGCACGATTTTCGCGGTAACGTGGAACAGGCAAAAGCACTTGAAAAAGCAGGGTGCGAGATTATTCGCGTTTCGGTGCCCGATACACAGACTGTGAAACTTATTCCTCTGCTTAAAGAGGCAGTTGACGTGCCGATTGTAGCAGATATTCATTTTGATTATAAACTCGCGCTTGAGAGCGTAGCGGCGGGTATTGATAAAATTCGTATAAACCCCGGAAACATTGGTGACGATGAGAAAGTTCGTGCCGTTGCGACGGCTTGTAGGAATAACGGTGTGCCAATCCGTATCGGCGTAAACTCGGGTTCGGTACAAAAGGAGATTTTGGCAAAATACGGCGCCCCCACACCCAAAGCGCTGGTTGAAAGCGGACTTTACCATATTTCACTTCTTGAAAAATTTGATTTTAACGATATCGTACTGTCATTAAAATCGTCAGATACAAAGGTTATGTACGAAACCTATATGTTGGCGGCGGAGAGCACACAGTATCCTCTCCATCTTGGCGTAACCGAAGCGGGTACGAGCAAGATGGGAACTATTCGCTCGGCGGCGGGCATCGGCGGACTGCTTTTAGCGGGAATAGGCGACACCATTCGCGTATCATTAACCGATGACCCCGTGAACGAAGTTTATGCCGCGCGTGATATATTATCGGCGGTGGGACTCCGTAAAAACGGCGTTCGTATCGTTTCTTGCCCCACCTGTGGCAGAACGAAGATTGATTTAATCGGTCTTGCCAAAAGCGCCGAAGAAGCGCTCAAAGATTATAAAAAAAATATAACCGTTGCCATAATGGGCTGTGTTGTAAACGGTCCGGGTGAAGCAAAAGAGGCTGACATCGGCGTAGCGGGAGGCGACGGTTGCGGAATCCTTTTTAAAAAGGGAGAAATTATCCGCAAAATACCTGAGGACAAGTTACTATCAGAACTACTAACGGAAATTAAAAAAGAATTTGGGGAATAGTAATGCAAAACAAGGACTTTTTAACGTTATTCGGTGATTATTTAGGGGCGTCTGCGGCATCGTTGCCGACAGGCGAAGTTTCGCTATGCGACCTTATAATAGAAAATCGCAGTTTAATCTTAAAGGTTCATTTTGAAAAATACGTAAATCTTGCCACACTTACGGCGGTAAAAGAAAGCATAAAAGAAAACTTGCAATTAAACAATATTGATTTAGTTGCAACTTTTGAAAAAAACGCACTAACGCGTGAAGCGGTTGCCGATATGACGGAACTTGTAAAGGCTAAAAACCCCGCGTTTAACGGTTATTTCAACGGTGCGGAGTTTTCGCTTTCTGAAAATGCCGTAACGGTCGCGCTAAAGTACGGCGGTGTTGCGAGTGTTAAGGAACTCCATTTTGCAGAACTTTTGCAAAAGGCAATTAATACATATTTCGGTTTAGACGTAGCGGTTGATATTACGGGCGACGAACAGATGGATTCGTCAGAACTTCCCGCCCCGCCCCCACCACCGGTGGTTAAAATCGAGGCGGCGCCTAAAGCACCCACACCCGAAAAACCAAAAAAAGTTTATAGCGGCAAACCGTCGGACGATTTACCCGTTTATCTTGAAAGTGCAGAACTTTTTTACGGCAGAAGCATTGATAAAGATGTTTTGCCACTTTCGGAATATATCCCCCTCGGCAATCCGGAAGACCGCAGAAAATTTGTGGGTTGGGGCAAGGTGTTTGATTTTGATTCGCGCGCTGTCAACTCGCGCCGCGGACCAAGCCTTAGCATCAAATTCTGTTTTAGTGACAACACCAATTCACTGAATGCGTCACTATTTATTGACGAAAAACTTAAAAACCAAATCAAACCGCTTGAAGACGGTGCATGTTTACTCATAAACGGTAGTTACGAATATGACCGCTGGATGGGCGAATTTGTTGTAAAAGTTACCGCAATGGCAACTCTGCAGACCTATGAAGAGGGCGACGATGCAGAAGAAAAGAGAATTGAACTGCATTGCCATACCAATATGTCGAATAAGGACGCAGTTTGTAACGGCGGCGCCGTTGTCAACCGCGCTTTCAAGTTGGGACACAAAGCCGTCGCCATTACCGACCACGGCGTTGTACAGGCTTATCCCGCTGCGGCTGCGGCGGTTAAGAAAATCCGCAAAGGCGGCGGAGATTTTAAGGTTATCTACGGCGTTGAGGCATATTTTGTTGACGACGAAAAACACGATATTTCCAAACTCGGCAGTAAGGAAATCGGCAAACTTAGAAACCACCAGATTTTACTTGTAAAGAATCTTACAGGTCTTAAAAATCTTTATAAACTTGTGTCGGAAGCGCACCTTAACGACTTCCACGGCAAACCTTGTACCCTTAAAAGTAAGTTAGTAAAACACCGCGAAGGTCTGCTTATCGGCAGCGCTTGTGAAGCGGGTGACCTTTATAGAGCAATTGTAAACGGCGAACCGCACGAGGAACTTGTGCGCATTGCATCTTTTTATGATTATCTTGAAATTCAGCCAGTTGGAAATAACGAGTTTATGGTACGCGCATCCAAAGAACCCGATAAGGTTGATAAAAAGACGGGCGCCGTTATAAAGAACAGACTGCGCCACGTAAAAAGCCTTGAGGTTATACGCGATTTCAACCGCAAGGTTGTAGAACTTGCCGACGAACTCGGCAAACCTGTTGTTGCAACGGGTGACGTGCATTTTCTTAAAAAAGAAGATGCAATTATAAGAAAAATTCTGCTCGCAGGACAGGGGTTTGACGATTTCGATAATCAAGCACCGCTTTACCTTAAAACCACAAACGAAATGCTTGAAGATTTTTCGTATTTCGGCGACCGTGCGCGTGAATTTGTCATTGATAATCCAAATAAAATTTGCGATATGATAGACGGCGACGTAATCCCCGTGCCCGACGGCAACTATCCGCCGGTTATCGAAGGCTCGGACGAAGAACTTGCCCGTATATGTTGGGAACGCGCCCACAGTATGTACGGTGACGAACTGCCCGATATCGTTAAAAACAGACTGAAAAAAGAACTCGACGGTATTATCAACAACGGCTATTCTATAATGTATATGTCGGCACAAAAGTTGGTTAAATACAGCGAAGACAATGGTTACTTGGTTGGTTCGCGTGGTTCGGTTGGCTCTTCTTTTGCCGCTACAATGGCGGGCATTTCAGAGGTTAATCCCCTCGCGCCCCACTACTACTGTAAAAAGTGCCGTTATAACGAGTTCTTTACAGACGGCTCTGTAGGTTCGGGATTTGATTTGCCCGAAAAAAATTGCCCCGTATGCGGTGAGCCGCTTACCCGCGACGGACACGACATTCCGTTTGAAACCTTCTTGGGATTCGATGGTGATAAGGTTCCTGATATCGACCTTAACTTCTCGGACGAATTCCAAAACAACGTTCAAAAATATACCGAAAGTCTTTTCGGCAGAGAAAACGTTTTCAAGGCGGGCACAATATCTACAATAGCCGAAAAAACTGCATTCGGCTTTGTTAAAGCCTATGCCGAAAAGAAAGATATCGTACTAAACGGCGCAGAACTCAAGCGCCTTGCATATATGGTGCGCGATTCGGAAATCAAGTCCACAACAGGGCAACACCCTGCGGGAATGGTAATCGTACCGCGTGATAAGGAGATTTACGATTTCTGTCCTATTCAGCATCCTGCAGATGATACAAATTCTGATATCATTACAACCCATTTTGATTTCCATTCGATTCACGATACCATATTAAAACTCGACGAACTCGGTCACGTTGTGCCGACAACCTATAAATATCTTGAGGAATATTCGGGAATATCGGTAAGCGACGTTTCGATGAGTGACCCAGCCGTTTACTCGCTTTTCACGTCGACAGAGGCGCTCGGTGTAACGCCCGAAGATATTTATTCGCAAAACGGCACCTTCTGTCTGCCCGAGTTTGGTACCGATTTCGTACGCGGAATGTTGCTCGATTGTAAACCCAAAACCTTTGCCGACCTTTTGCAGATTTCGGGCCTTTCGCACGGAACAGACGTATGGCTCGGCAACGCAAAAGACCTTATTGATAACGGCACCTGTACGATTTCAGAGGTTATCGGTACGCGTGATAATATTATGGTGTACCTTATATATAAGGGGCTCGACAGCGCACTTGCTTTCAAGATTACCGAAACAGTGCGTAAAGGCCTTATTGCCAAGGGCGTCGTGCCTGAGGAAAAGTGGAACGAAATGGCAGATGCTATGCGAGAACACGACGTTCCCGAATGGTATATTGAAAGTTGCCGTAAAATAAAATATATGTTCCCCAAAGCACACGCGGCGGCATACGTTATTTCGGCTTTACGACTTGCGTGGTACAAGGTGCATAAACCCATAGAGTTTTACTGTGCATACTTTACCGCCCGCCCCGAAGATATTGAGGTTGAAACCGTAATGCGCGGCAAGGACGCCGTACGTCAACGTATAAATAATATTCGCGCTAAAGGTAAAGAGGCAACACCTAAAGAAACCGACGTTTATAACAAACTGCTTATTATAAATGAGATGTTAAGTCGCGGACTTGAAATTCTGCCTATTGACCTTAATAAATCCCATGCAACCCACTATCTGCTTGAAGACGGCAAAATGCGTCTGCCGTTCTGCGCACTTTCGGGCGTAGGCGAAAAGGCGGCATATTCGCTCTATGATGCCGCAAAGAACGGCGATTTCATATCAAAAGATGAGTTTCAGGCGGTTGCAGGTGTATCAAAAACGGTTATTCAGGCTCTATCTGATATAGGCGCACTCGGTGATTTGCCCGATTCTAACCAAATGTCACTATTTTAATGTGCCATTTGAACAAAATAAACAGTAAAATTGAATAAGTTTTAGCAAAATATCTAAAAATCAGTCCTAAAGGTTGCATTTTTGTAATAAATCGGTATAATAATAGTTACACGAGGTTACAAACTTGTAATTTTTAAAAGGACTGATTTTTTATTTTAACAAACCTGAAAGCCGGTTTCGGCAACATCAAGGACGTTACAAAAAATATAATATCGGCATTCAAAACATCAAGCATCCGCGTTAAACTTGTTGTATCGGTTGCGGCGGCGGTTTTACTTACAACCACCGTTTGTGAAGCGGCAGATATCAAGTTTGCTTATAAGATTACTTATAATAATGAAGCGGTTGGATACGTTGCAAGCAAAGAACAACTTTCGGATGTTGAAACCGAGGTACTTGACAGTATAAAAGCGGACGACGCAAAAAGTTATATGCGCGACGCTTCGGCAACTCTTTCCCTCACAGTCGGCAATAAAATCAGAACAACAAGTTCTGTTGCCACAAGCATTTTAAAGTCGGACGTTCGTCTTTGCGGCGCAACTGCCGTTACTGTAAACGGTGAAGTTTTGTGTGCTGTTCAAAACGACAGCAAAGCAGAGTTGGAAGATGCGCTTTCCAAACATCTTAATGCTTACAACAACGGCGAAGATTGCAGCGCTACCTTTATTGACGACGTAAAAATTGAAAAAGGTTATTTCCCGCGTTCTTTGATTTCTCCGCTTGCAAGCGCAGAAGAGAAGTTGCAGGAAATCGGCGTAAAAACCGTCAGCACTGTTAAATACACAGAGGATATTCCTTTTGATACAGTTACAACCAAGAGCAGTAAATACCTTAAAGGCTACAAGAAGGTAACCAAAGCAGGTGTTGTCGGCAAAAAAGATATAAAGGCTACACTCACCCTTATAAACGGTAAAGAGGCTTCGCGTGACGTTGTCGAAAGCGTAGTAGTATCAGAACCCGTTGCACAAAAGGTAACGGTTGGTACTGCAACAAAGACGTCAAGCAGCGGCAAAAAGGTTTTCAGGTGGCCGCTTAAAAAGGTTGCAGGACAAACAATCACTTCATATTACGGAGACGGACGTAACCACCGCGCAATTGATATCGCATCGCCCAAGGGCACACCCATTCTTGCGGCCCTTGGCGGAACTGTAAGTTTTTCGGGCTATGCAAGAGATTACGGTTATTACGTAATAATCGACCACGGCAACGGCTATCAGACCCTTTACTCACACGCAGCAGAACTTTACGTTGAAAAGGGACAGGTTGTCACAACGGGCGAAACTATCGGTACCGTCGGCAAAACAGGCCGCGCAACAGGAAACCACTTGCATTATGAGGTTAGAATTAACGGCAACCGTATGGACCCCTTGAATTATACAAGCAGATAATAAAAAACAGGCTTTTATAGCCTGTTTTTTGCTTTATAGAGGGCGTAAAACTTGACATACCACTATATATGGTATATTATATAATAGAAGTTTTATGCGAGGTAGGATATATGGCAAAAAAACCTGTATATGATAACGAAAGTATAAAAAAACTGGAAGGACCTGACAGAGTCCGTAAAAGACCGGGAGTTATTTTTGGCTCGGACGGTCTGGACGGTTGTCAGCATTCGGTTGTCGAAATAATTTCAAACTCAATAGACGAGGCGCGCGAGGGTTATGGTAAAAAAATCATAATCACGCGTTATGCCGATAATTCTATTGAGGTAGAGGACTTTGGACGCGGCGCCCCCGTTGACTTTAACCAAAAGGAAAACTGCTACAACTGGGAACTTTTGTACTGCGAACTTTATGCGGGTGGCAAGTATGACACTAACGAGGGCGGCAACTACGAATATTCGTTGGGACTCAACGGACTCGGTCTTTGTTCAACACAGTATTCGTCCGAGTATATGGACGTTGAAATTAAACGTGACGGATATAAATATACTCTGCATTTTGAAAAAGGCTATAACGTCGGCGGACTTAAAAAGGAAGAATATACGGGACGCGCAACGGGTACAAAAACCCGTTGGAAACCCGACCTCGACGTTTTCACCGATATCAATATTCCTGCTGAGTTTTATATTGATTTGATTAAGCGTCAGGCAATTGTAAACGATAATCTTGTTTTTGTTTTCAGAAACCAGGTTGGAAACAAGTTTGAAGAGCAGGAGTTTGTTTATCAAAACGGTATCCGCGACTACGTTGAAGAGGTTGCGGGGAACGACGCTATATCTTCCGTTCAACTTTGGAAAGCCGAGCGCGAAGGACGCGACCGCGCCGATATGAAAGACTACAAAGTTAAAATCAACGCCTGCGTTGCTTTTTCAAACCGCAATCAGTTAAAGGAATATTATCATAACTCAAGTTGGCTTGAATACGGCGGTTCGCCCGATAAGGCGGTCAGAAGCGCATTTGTTTCGCAGATTGACAGTTATATCAAGCAAAACAATAAATATCAGAAGAATGAAAGCAAAGTTTCTTTCGCCGATATTGAAGAATGTCTTATAATCGTCGTTTCGTCTTTTTCAACACAGACGTCTTACGAAAACCAAACTAAAAAATCTATTACAAACAAGTTTATATATGAAGCAATGGCAGAGTTTTTCCGCCGTCAACTTGAAATCTATTTCATAGAAAACAAGGCGGAAGCGGATAAAATTGTCGACCAGGTGCTTATAAACAAGCGTAGCCGCGAAAAGAGCGAACGTGAACGCCTTAACATCAAGAAGACCTTGCAGTCTTCAAACGATATGTTAAGCCGTATTGATAAGTTTGTTGATTGCCGCAGTAAAGATAAGGAAATCCGCGAACTGTTTATAGTTGAGGGCGATTCGGCTTTAGGTTCGGTAAAACTTGCCCGAAATGCAGAGTTTCAGGCGGTTATCCCTGTAAGAGGTAAAATACTCAACTGCTTAAAAGCGGAGTATGAGCGTATTTTCAAAAGCGAAATTATCGTGAACTTAATTAAAGTTCTCGGTTGCGGTGTTGAAGTCAAGGCTAAATCAAATAAAGATTTATCAACCTTTGATTTGGATGCACTTCGCTGGAGTAAGGTCATAATCTGTACCGATGCCGACGAGGACGGTTTTCAGATTCGCACCCTTATTCTCACAATGATTTACAGACTTATCCCGACACTTATCGAAACGGGCAAGGTGTTTATAGCCGAAACACCGCTTTATGAAATCACCACCAAGGATAAGACCTATTTTGCCTATGACGAAAAGGAAAAGGCGGATATAATGACCAATATGGTGGGCGATACAAAATGTACCGTTCAGCGTTCAAAAGGTCTTGGTGAAAACCAACCCGATATGATGAGTTTAACAACCATGAACCCCGAAACCCGCCGTCTTATCAAGGTAACGCCCGAAGACGCCGAAATGACGTCGCGTATGTTTGATATACTTCTCGGTGACGATATAGAGGGAAGAAAAGAAATCATAACCGAAAAAGGCTATATGTATATAGCCGATGCGGATATCAGTTAGGAGATAATATATGGCTCCAAGAAAGAAAAAACAAACCGAAATCAAGGTGGACGCAAAAAAAGCAAACGCATATATTTCGGGCGCGGGCGAGGTTTTAGAACAACCTATAACCCGTACGCTCGAAACCAACTATATGCCCTATGCTATGAGCGTTATCTTGTCCCGCGCAATCCCCGAGATTGACGGTTTCAAACCGTCGCACCGTAAACTTTTGTATACGATGTATCTTATGGGACTTCTGAACGGCGCAAAGACCAAGTCTGCTAACATTGTGGGACAGACTATGCGCTTAAATCCTCACGGCGATGCCGCCATTTATGAAACGATGGTACGTCTTACCGAGGGTAACGAGGCACTGCTTCACCCGTACGTTGAATCAAAAGGTAATATGGGCAAAGCCTATTCGCGTGATATGGCGTATGCCGCAGCGCGTTATACCGAGGCTAAACTTTCTAAAATTGCGGCAGAACTTTTTAAAGATATTGACCGCGACACAGTCGATTTTGTGGATAACTACGATGCCACAATGAAAGAGCCGACGCTTTTTCCCGTAACCTTCCCGTCGGTGCTTGTAAACGCCAACAAGGGAATTGCGGTTGGTATGACAAATGCTATATGTCCGTTTAATTTGAGCGAGGTTTGCCGTACCACTATCGAACTTATAAAGGATGACGAAATCAACGTAGCGGATTATCTTGTAGCACCCGATTTTCCCGGCGGCGGTGAACTTCTTTACGACCGCGCCGAGATGGAAAAAATCTATAAAACGGGACTTGGAAGCGTCAAGGTTCGTGCGGTTTATAATTACGATAAATCGGCAAACTGTGTCGATATAACCGAGATTCCGCCGTCAACAACCGTCGAGGCGATTATCGAAAAAATTATCGACCTTGTAAAGCAGAAGAAGATAACCGAGATTAACGACGTCCGCGACGAAACCGACCTCTCGGGACTTAAAATTACAATAGACCTAAAGCGCGGTACCGACGTTCAGAAACTTATGAACAAACTCTTCAAGATGACACCCTTGCAGGATAGTTTTTCTTGCAACTTTAACATTCTTGTGGGCGGCACACCACGCGTTATGGGCGTAAAGGAAATCTTGACCGAGTGGACTGCTTTCCGCGTTGACTGCGTAAAACGCAGAACGTATTTTAATCTTTCCAAAGCAAAGGAAAGGTATCATCTGCTTAAAGGCCTTGAAAAAATACTTCTCGATATTGACAAAGCAATTAAGATTGTACGCGAAACCGCCGAAGAAAAAGAAGTTGTGCCCAACCTTATGATTGGCTTTGGCATTGACGAGATACAGGCGGAATACGTAGCGGAAATCAAACTGCGCCACCTAAACCGCGAGTATATTTTAAAAAGACTTGAAGATATCGAAAACCTTGAAAAAGAAATAGCGGAACTTGAAAGCATATTAAACAGCCGCACAAAAGTGCTTAAGATAATCATAAAAGAACTTGAGACGATTATCGATAAGTATGGCCAAGAACGCAAAACCAAGGTCATTTCGGCAGAGGAAAATCAAATAACCGTCGAAGAAGAACAGGTTGAAGACTATGTCGTAAACATATTCTTCACAAAGTACGGCTATTTCATGATAATCACACCGCTTTCACTTAGATTGGGCGGCGAACAGAAACTTAAAGAAAACGATAAAATTATTCAGTCGTTCGAGTCGCAAAACGCCAACGAATTACTGTTCTTTACCGATAAGTGTCAGGTTTATAAAACACGAATATCTGAACTCTCGGATACAAAGGCAAGCGCACTTGGTGACTATATCCCATCAAAACTCGGTTTCGACGAGGGCGAGGGTACTGTTTATATGGTATCAACCAAAAAGTACGAAGGTTATATGCTGTTTATTTTTGAAAACGGCAGAATATCCAAGGTGCCGCTTTCGGCTTATACCACTAAACAAAACCGCAAAAAACTTATAAACGCGTATAGCGATAAGTTCCCGCTTTCGGCTATTATATATGTAGAAAGCGATGCGGATATTTTGCTCACGTCCACAAACGGCAGAATGTTGCTTGTTAATACTGGCGCTTTGCAGGCAAAGGTGACAAAGGATAACAACGGCGTTGCGGTTATGACGCAGAAAAAAGGTCAGCGCATATTTGAAGCGAAACTTTATTCCGACGGAATGCTCACAGACCCGCACCGTTACAGAACACGCACACTTCCTGCCGCGGGTGCAATAAACCGCGAGGGCACATCGGGCGAACAAATGAAAATATAAAAGCCGTCCGTAAATCGGACGGCTGTCAGCCGAAATACAAACGCAAGCAAATTTCTTTTTCGTCTGACAGTATAATTATGTGAAAAAGATTTTAAAATACACGTGGTAATGTTTGACAAAAATAAAAATTTGGTTTACAATTTACCATATTTAGAAAATTCGAGGGATTACAATGGCAAAAGAACTTGCAAAAATTTATGAACCGAATGAAGTAGAGGACAGAATATATAAGTTTTGGCTTGACGGTGGTTTTTTCCACGCCGAAGTTGATGAAAGCAAAGAACCTTATACTATAGTTATTCCGCCTCCAAACATTACGGGTCAACTTCATATGGGCCACGCGCTCGACCAAACTTTACAGGATATTTTAATCCGTACCAAGCGTATGCAGGGTTATTCTGCGCTTTGGATGCCGGGTACCGACCACGCATCCATTGCAACCGAAGCAAAAATTGTTGAGGCAATGCGCAAAGAGGGCATCTCTAAAGATGACCTCGGAAGAGATAAGTTTTTGGAACGCGCTTGGGAATGGAAAGAAAAATACGGCGGCACAATTATTTCGCAACTTAAAAAACTCGGCTCTTCTTGCGATTGGGAGCGTGAGCGTTTTACACTTGACGAGGGTTGCTCAAAAGCCGTACGCGAAGTTTTCGTAAC
>JAFPBM010000161.1 GCA_017424125.1 Clostridia bacterium
CCCTGTAAGATGGTCGGTATAGAAAACGTAGTTGATTATATCGCCTGTGCGTCCCAAAATGATGGCACCGCCGCAGCAAAGCACCATAAGGAAGAAGAACGCAATAATCGTATAAAGCGTTACGTTTACGCTTTCCCTGATTGAAGCCGACGACAAGACCGAAATATAACTTGCACCAAGGTACTTATTGTATTCGTCGTTTGTCTTTGTTGTGGTTTCATAAAGGACGGTCAGTTCGTTCAAAAGGGTGTCAATCTCTTCTTCAACGGCACTTTTGAGCGTGGAATATTGCGCATTGCAATATTCGGTACAGGTTGAATCCGAATTTTTACAAGCACCGCCGCAACCGCCAGTACAGGACGTAAAGGTATCTAAAATATAGTTGCAATATGCCGAATCGATTATTGCGTGTTGTTTGCTTTCATTATGGTCGCGCCAACTGTAAATCAATTCGTCATAGGTTACGGTCTGGTCGCCTACCACCTCTTGCAGATTCTTTTCGTGAAGGTTGTCAAGAATATACTCGTAACTGATGTTGGTATTGCCCGATTCGCGCATCTTTTCAACGTAAGCATCAATTACCGACACAACGTCTTCTATAATGCTTTCATCCTTTGCGTTGGCAATGTTGTGATTGTCTATTCTTGTCGTGTAATCGGAAATGAGAACCGAGTTGTCCTTTGTAATCTGATACTTGTAAATTTTTGAAAAAAGCGAAGAAACCTTAACCTGTCTTAAATAGTCGAAATCGGCGGCAAGTTCCGCAAAAGATACTCCTGTTTCGGTTGCTCTATAGTAATTGTTTTGTTCCATTCTCTGATAGAGTGTTGTGAGCGTACCGTCAATACTTGTATCAATCATCTCCATCATCTCAATATAATCATAGTTGTTTTTATTAAGATTTTTGATGGTGTTATTTGCGGGGGCGACGTTTACGTACTTCTGACTGAACTGCTCAAAATAAACGTCGAGTGTTTCATCAAGGATTGTTCTTGCAAAATCAGGTCCCTCTCCGCTTGTGGCGGCAAAAGAAACTATAAAGGTGCTCGGCTCGTAAATATACTCCTCGCCCTCTTCAAGTTTGGCTTCCTTTTGTGCCATTTTGTCTTCGTCTACTATGGGTGTTATATTAACCCTTGATATAAGACTGTCGACCGAGTAAATACCGGTAAGCCCCATCTTATCGACAACCTTTGACATTACGGCAGAAGACTTAATCTCGTTAACGTCAAGTTTATCGCCCGTAGGGGCAAGGCCTTTTTCAGCCTGTGGGTCGTTATAATGAATAACCTCCGACGCTATGTATGTATTTGAACTTGAAAGTTTAAAATATACGCCGTACGTTGCAACAAGGCAGAAAACAAAGATTAACGGCAAGAGTTTTTTAAGGTATCTTAAAATTTGAAAGTTTTTCATTGCCGTCCTCCTTTATGCCTTTTTAGGAAATTTCTTTGCAATTTTGTAAAGCACGAACGTCACGTATGCAAAGAGTGCAAATATCACAAGTGTTTTTAGTTCATCTATAACCGAAACACCGTAAACGTTTATGGCAACACATTGATTCATTTTATGGCGTGAATATTCTCTGCCTATTGTTATTGCCTCTTTTTCAAAGGCTTTGATTCTATCATAGATAGAGTCTATAAGCGCATCGGCAGATGAGGCGTGCTCTGCTGTGCCGTTTGCGGCAGATATCTTATCCATAATAAGTTTGTTGTCCATTATCGACTTTTCGTTGGAAGCAACGTAATCGCTGAAGTTCGTTGCCATAACCGAAAGTTCATCGACGCCAACCTTTGTTCTGCCCATATAATATTTGCCCGACTGGTCCCAGGTGGGAACAAGCACGATTCGCGTCATTTCTTCGCTATACATATCAATGGCTTGATTGCAAAGTTTGTACGATGCATCGTTTTTCTGCCTGTCAAAATCTACGTTTTTATTTTGATAGACAAGTCTGTCAATATATCCGCTCTTATTTCTCACAATTCCGTTTTGCAAAACAAGCGAACTCAAGTTTTGGTTTATCTGAGTCTGCTTAAACTGATGCACCTTACCCGCTATGGAATTAAACGTGCTGCCGTTTTCGGTAACAAAACTTTGTCCCTTTTCCGCCATTCCGTAAAGATAATTCAGAACAGCCTGTGCCTCTTTATCAAGGTAAGAAACTATATCCATATACTCCATTTTAGAAAAATCGGGTTTTTGCGGGTCAAGACTGAAATTGTCGGTGTATTTTTCTATGTAATACTCCTTATACGCGGTTGTAACAAGTTGAATAACGTTTTCGGAATCAAGATGGTCGGTATCTTTGGTTGCACTGTAACCTATTGAAAACTCGGTAGATATATGATACTCCGATTCGTCACCCACGCCGCCTTGTACCGACGGGCTGACCGAAAGACACTTTTTAAGGTCGTTTACCGTTACGTCCTCAAGGGCGCCTTTTTCTATAGCCTTCTCGATTACTTCGTCACAAATGATTTCCGCCATATTGTAACGCGTTCCGTTAGAGTTGAGCGCCTGCGACGCTTCAGAATAATTAAGCGATACGATTGCGCTGGCAGATTTTCGCAGTTCAAAATGGTTGAAACCGCCGTAAATCATAGTTGCAACAAAGCAAAGCAACACAAGTCCCGCGTTAAAATATTCTGCGGTTTTGAAAATTTGCGTACGCTCTGACGCATTAACGTTTTTAGAACGGAAAAATATCATTATTACCGCCGCGGCGAAAAACAAGCCGACAACTAAAAGGATTAACTTTTGAATTATATCTGTAATTGCCATATTTCTCCCTCCTAAAATTTATTTATATCGATAACGACAAGTTCGGGTTGATTGTTTATTCGGAAAACGTTTGTGTTTTCAAGTCCGCCGCTTACAATTAAGGGGCTTCCTGCAACGTCGTATCTGCCGTAGACGAAATCGCCGTTTCTCTCGGGAAGAATTCCGCCTTCTTTTGTAAACAGGGGGCCAAACACGGGAACGCGCACAACGCCGCCGTGGGTGTGTCCGCAGAGCATCAAATCGCCCCAATAATCCGGTTTGAAATCCTGGAATATAAACGGCTCGTGAACCGCGGTTATTTTCAGGTTGTCCTCATCTTCCTCTATGTAACTCAAAAACGCTTTTTCGGAATATGACCAGAACGAAGACGGGTTGGAATTCAAAACCCCGTAAACGTCAACCGTCATTGTCTTAATCTTTATGGTGTCTTTTTCGTTTTTGAGCACCTTTATTCCCGCTTTTTCAAGCGCTTCTTCAAATGCGTCTGGAAGTTTTAACAGTGCTGTTTCGTCGCGGTTCCCCTGACTGAATCCGAACTCTTCATCAAGTTCCTTTTCGTTTAACAGAACGTCGTATATACCCTCTACTTCGTTATTGCCGTAAACGAAATAAGACGGTGCGATTTTTGAAAGCCCTTTAGCGAGTGTTACCGCGTAGTCGACGTCTTCTTCCACCGAGTTTACTATATCGCCCGTACAAATTATCACGTCGGGTTTCAGGGCTTCAACGCGTTCTAAAAGTTTTGCGTTTTTCTTGCCGTAATTTGTTGCATGTAAATCCGAAATCTGTATAACGCGAACACGGTTGTCCGCTTTTATACTGCTTGTGGTGTAAAAGGTTTCTCTGAAATTGCGGTTTTCAATATAACTGCACATAACAACGATAACACCCGTTGCAATGAGCACGAAAATCATACCGATGACAAAGAATTTTGCCGCCTTTATATTCTTTTTTGTTTTGGCGCTTATTTTTTTGCCGCCGCGCTTTTTAGAGAACTTAACCTTTCTTACGGGTCCGAGAACAGAATATATCGCGGTCATAAGCGGTGTTCTGCACTCTTTCTTGAACTGTTTGATGCTGTCAAACCCGTGATAACAGACGGTCACTTTATCACCTATGATTTCAATATCAAAGGTGTCTTTAAAGGCACTGTAGACCTCGTCCTGTGAGAACTCTTTGAAAAGCCTATTTATTTTTTCCGTACATTCAACGTTTTTTATATCTTCCATATTAAATAAACCTTTCCCCTTATTTTTTATACAGTTCGCAGGTTTCTTTTGCTACGTCCTGCCAACTGTATTTGTTTAAAACAAACTCGTCTACGCCGTCTTTGAGTTTTTCTACCAATTCGCCGTCATCACAGAGCATTTTAAGCTTTTGTGCCAAATCCTCTATATTTCCTTTTTGGAAGTAGGTTGCTTTATCTTCCGCAACGGCGGTGTTTTCAGGAATATCCGAACACAGCAATACGTTTTTGTATGCGAGTGATTCCAAAAGGCAAAGCGACATACCCTCAAGGTCGGACGGCAGAACGTTTATGTAGGCGTTTGAATATATCTCTTTCAAAACGTCGCCCGATATAAACCCTGTGAAAATAATATTCTCGTTACCCGCCGCTTTTTCTTTGAGCATTTTAACGTAATCGTCTGTGTCGCTCGTATCGCCCGCTATTACAAGTTTTTTGTCGGTTTCTATACTGTTATAAGCGTCAATAAGATAATGTATTCCCTTTTCGGCGGTGAGCCTTGATACAACTGATATGTAATCGTCCTTTTTAAGTCCGTACTTTTCGGTTATAATTTTTGCTTCTTTTCTTTCGGGTTTGCTTATGCCGTTATGTATAATGGTGGTTTCGCGGCCGTAGGTTTCTTTGAAATAGTCGTACGCCGCTTTACTTAAAACAATAACTTCATCGGCGTATTTAGCGAGAACCTTTTCGCCGAATTTTATGTATTTGGAAGCAAAGCCTTTTCCCCACTTTTCTCTCTGCCAGTCAAGACCGTGCACCGTGGCAACGCACTTTTTGCCGAAAAGTTTGGGAATCCAAAGTGCCGCACACGGACCCTCTGCGTGAAAATGTATAACGTCATAATCACAAAATGACGCGGCAATTGCAGCGGTGAAAGACGCTATCATTGCGGCAAAACCGCGAACGTTAAGTGTCCACGCCGTTTTGATTTTTACGCCCTTGTAAGTTTTATTTTGCACGGTGCCAACGTACTCGTTTTCAACCTTGTCTACCGAACGGTTGTAGCAGGTAATGTCCACGCCGTTTTCGACCAATATCGGACAAAGGGTTGTCAAAACGTTTTCTATTCCGCCTCGTCTTGAGGGAATAACCTTATGTCCAATCATTGCAACCTTCATTATTTTCACTCCAAATTTAATTATCTGCCCGTGGCAGTCAACATAACAATCGGTGTTTTAAGCATTATCTTCAAATCGTTAAGATAAGTTCTTGTCTGTATGTATTCGATGTCCATTTCTACCCATTCTTCAAACGGAACGTCGTTACGGTTTTTGTGAATTTGCCAGGTGCAGGTAATGCCCGGTGTAACAAGCAAACGAAGTTTTTGATAATCAGTATAATACTTTACTTCGCGCGGTAGCGGTGGACGCGGACCGACAAGCGTCATATCGCCTTTGAGCACGTTGAAAAACTGCATAAGTTCGTCAAGCGACAGTTTTCTCAAATATTTGCCCACCCTTGTAATGCGCGGGTCTTCTTTCATTTTGAAAACGGGGCCGTCCATTTCGTTTTGTTTTGCAAGTTCCTCAATCATTTTATCGGCGTTGGCGCGCATTGTTCTGAACTTGTACATATAGAATTCTTTGCCGTGGCGCCCTACCCTTATCTGTTTATAAAACGGACTTGCGCTTGGGTCGTCAATCACAATAACAATTGCGATTATAAACATAAGCGGCAAGAAAAACAGCAATATAAGCGTTGCAAAGAAAATATCGAAAAGCCTTTTCTTCTTCCAATATAAAGAATACGATTTTTCAATAATCATCTCTAATTTTTCTCTTGTTTTTGCATCAACTTTGTCTTGTTCAATATATGGCATTAACGCACACTTCTTTCCTCTATATTCATTACGGAATCGAATTCCGTTTTTCTGTTTTTTGAAAAATAAAATTCACAAAAAGCAATGTTTTTATCTTTAAAATCGGCTTCATTATTCGATAAATATCCGGGATGGAACAAAACTTCGATATCCTTTTGTTCTTTGTTTGCGAGTTTTATATATTTGGGCAAAATTTTCTTTACCCGTTTTTCGTCCATTTTTCCCGAGAAAAGTATCCCGAAAAAAAGGGCGGTTGAAAAACTTAAATCTTTAGCGGTCTTTTTGTTTATAAACCAAAAAAATTTAAGCAACAACTGTTTAATAACGTTTACCGCGCTATAAGTAAAATAAAGCGACGGGGTTTTAAGAAACGGCAAAATCGGCTCACTCGGGATTCGCATATATTCAACTTTTATTTCTTCATCGCGCAAAACCTTTATAAGCGTTCTGAACACTGCAGGAATCATATGCGTATGTTGGTGGCTGTCTATACAAAAGGGTGCGTCACTTGGCAAAAGGTTTTTATAAGCCGAAACCTGTGCGCGTATTTCCTTGTAAACCTGCATTTCAAACTCGTTTTTATGTAGCAGTGAAAGTTTAAGCAATCCTGTAAAGGTGTGTTTTAGGTTGCCTTTGTTATCTACAAGCAACCCGACTTCCTCAATAGGCGCCATACACCTGCCCTCGACCAAGTTTAAGTGGAGGGAAAGTCTTACTTTCTCTAATTTCTGCAAATCGACCTTTGAAAAATTAGGGAAAACGCTTACTTTATTAAGTGCACCTTTTTGAATACACTCTTCAATTCGCATTGACGAAAGATTGTCAAGACCGTAATCGTCAGCACAAAAATATATCACCTATTTTTCACCCTCTGAACCAAGTTTAATAACTATCGTATCGTCTATCACCGAAACACAGGTCTTTGACGGCCAGACACCCATTGCTTTTACTTCTTCTTTTTCCTTAAACTTATCTTTTTCTTCTCCGCTTATGAATTTATAATCCTTGTCGCAGTAATCGTTGAGCGCACTGCAAAGCACACTCTGCCCGACCGTTTCGTCATCTGCGCGGATTATATATCCGTCGGTTATGCCCGTAATGTCGGGAGTTAGGTTAACGCTGTAGTCTTCGCTGTTGTCGAGCGCGCCGAGAACCAGGATTTTATCGCATTCGTCCGCCTCTTCGTTTTCTTCTATACGGTCTGATATGCGTACTAAAACACCGTATGATTTTTCATAAGCCAACTGCGCTTTATGATAACTTACGTTTGATATAACAACCTGATTTGCAATTATCAAAAGCGAGGTTATCATTATAATCCAACATTTAATCCGTGCGTGAGTTTCACTTCTTTCGCTTCCCCTTTCGTAAAGGACAAGGAAGAAAAGATAAAACACCACGTAGCCCATAAGCATTAAATTGTGGTAGTCAATGCCCGAATTTATAAATGCAAGTGCACCCGCGCCGACTATGAGCATAACGCCTAAAACGACTATGCCGAAAATATTTACAAACTTTTTATAAACACCGTTTTTTACTATGTATTTTATATAGTGAGCAACCGTAATCAAAACCACAAAAATATTAAGCACAACGTATAGGTTTACACCCTCAGATATATCGAAGAAGCAACCCATAAAGGTTTCTTTAATAACGTAGAGCGAACCCCACAAGTCGATGGTAGATAGTGAGGCAGAGGAGTTAATGCCCTGATAATCAAGCAGTCCGACAGAGAAAACCGAGAGAAGTGCCTTTAAGATTACTGCGTACAACACTACTCCGCCAACGCCTGTCAAAAGCATAAATGCACTTTTTTTAAGAAGTGCTGTAAACGGTACAGCACGATAAATTATGTCGTCTATAAGTTTTATTAAAACGAGCATTATAGTTACGGTTATGTATGCTTGATAGATGCCCGTTGAGAGAGCAATAAGCACCGCCGACAAAACATACCGCGGTTTATCGCCCGTCATACAAAGCGCCGCAAGGGTTGATAAAAAGAACGCCACGCTATAACCGTCTGCCACGTAGTTATACATCATAACCGAAGTAACGGTTGGGAACGAAACGATTACTCCGCCTATCAAAGCGGCTGTCACTTTTCTTTCCACACCGAGTATTTTACAAATCAATACCGCACTCAGCGCATGGAAAAGTATTGCTATAACCCCGTTCAAAAAGGGTAAATCATAAAACGAACTTAAAGCGGTTACAACCGGTAAAAACCACCTGCCGAGAGACAGCATATTCTGCGAATCATATCTGAAGACGAGCGAATCCCAATTCGGCAACCAATTTGTGATTTTATAAAGATGCGCTATAAGCCCCACGATTATGGCCGCAAAAAATGCGGTCTTCCACTGTGGCAACATTTTGGAATTTAATTTTTTTAATACCTTCTCCGGCAAATCTACCACTCCAGCCATTTGAATTTATGTAAAAATTTTCCATAAAGTTTATTATAAAGTTTTACGCCGACGATACGCTTTAACATAAGCGTCCGTTTTGCCGTGGGGGAAATCCACGAGGCGCAAAAATGATGGATTGAATATGTGTTTTTTGTTACCTTCTTTTTGCCCGTATAGTATTTTATCGGGCAGAGATAATCTTCGGGCAACATCTTTATGCCCATAAAGGTTTGATTTTGTTTTCCTATATCCATACCGAGTTTTATTAACGTTTTTGTGTTTCTTTCGGGGCAGGGCGTTAAATCGTACGAGCCATCTGCCAAGACAAAGGGAATATCTTTATAATCCGAAAGCAGTGCGCCGACGAGTTCGTTTCCCTTCTCGCAGGCAAAACCGAGTCCCGTTGAAACAACCCCATTATCGTCAAAACCCATATATCCGCCGCACTTTATAAGTTCGTCAATCGGTTTTATAAGTTCTACGTCGGTATCAAAATAAATTCCGCCTTGGTCATACAAAACTTTAAGCCTTGCAAAGTCGCTTACGAAAGCCCACTTGCCCGCGTCATACGCTTCCTTTGCGTATCGGTTTTGGGTTATATCAAAGTTTTCTTCGTTTATGCAAACGATTTTATATCCCTTGCAATATTTTTTCCAACTTTCAATACACTTTTCTGCAAGGGGAGGCATTTTGCCTTTTCCAAACCAGCAATAATAAATCACCTTTGGAATACTCATAGTTTTTTCTTACCCCCATAAATCTCAAAAAGTGTCTTAAACGCAGATTTGTTAAATAGAAAATTCACAAGCAGATAAAGTGCAACAATCCATATTGAATGGACTATTCCGTTAAGCAAAATACGCAAAAACGAAACGTTGCTGAAACTGTCCACAAAGAAGACAAGCATTACGGCAGTGAAGACCAAAGTGTTTGCGAGTGCGATTTTATAGGTCTTCATCTGACTTCTTCCAAGAATTTTTTTATTGGAATAATAAATCGTGACTATATTGCGGTATACAAGCGCCGCTATAGTTCCGACTATTGCACCGCAGATACCAAAACACAAAATTGCCGCAACCGATACGGTTATGTTTATTACCATTTCCCATATCGCGTGGGAGCGCGTTTTTTGGAATGTCGCCGCATATTCGATAATACTGTTAACAGGGATTTTTACGTTGGATGCTAAATTCATTATAACGAAAAGCAATAAAAGCCATACGTTAGAATACTCTGCATCGTTTATTCCGCTTGTGTAAATTTGTATAATCGGGAGCAAGAACACCGCCATAAGCGTATAAATAACGTAGGTTGCCGTTATGTAAAAGGTTTCGTACACGTTAAACAGTTTATCAAATTTTTCCCTATCAACGTGGAACATTTGTCCCAGCGCAAACGTGAAGGATGAAATCACGTTGGTTATAAAGTTTTGCACCTGAGAAAAGAAGATGTTATAAATTGCATAAATACTTGCTGCCTTAAAATCGCAAAGTGCCGAAATGAGTATTACGTCGGTATTGTTAAACACCATACCCGAAAGTTGATGCACCAAAACCGAATTTTTTTGCGATATGGCCGCAAAATCGGGTTTTGCTTTTAGGTCAAGCCACTTGTAACGGCGTTTTGCGTAAAAATATAAAAATCCAAGTTGAGTAAGGTACAAAACACAGTAAACAAGTTGTATGAGTATAAGGCTGTCGGTCAAAAGCAGAACTAATATTTTGCCGACGTTGGACGCAAGTTGAAGCGCCGTTTCGGCATTGTTTAGAACGTATTTTCTGCCGTCAACCTCCATCAGTATTCTGTACTTCGCTTGAACAAAATAACTGAAAAGTGCGGGAATCGCGGTTAGAATGATTATAAAGAACAGGACGTTTCTGTCTATTGTGGTGGGGATTACGTAAGCGTAAACCACTGCGATTATAAGCACAATGGCAAGGTATACTATGCCCGTGCGCTTGTAGTAAATGTTGGTTGCGGAAAGAACGGCACTTGTGCTTTCGTAATCCTTTTCGCCGAGTTTTTTATAAAGCGCACCGGTTGTTGCAAGACCGACACCTGCTTCAAGCAAAAACAGATATACAAAAATCTGTTTTATGGTTGATAAAACGCCGTTGACTTCCGAGCCGAAATTTTCAAGATACAATCTTGGTAAAAGGAAACTAAGCGTTATGAGCACAACCTGATATATAAGCGAGGACACTAAATTCCGTTTTATTCTCGTATCTTTAGCCATCTTCCGCACCTCCTTTTACCGTTTTTTGTTTTCTTATACGAGGTTTTCTATATAACCCTCGGTTGCGTTTTCTTTTTTTATTATCTTTGCGGGGTTGCCGACTACTACGCTGTGGTCGGGCACGTCAAAATTAACAAACGTGAGCGGCGCTATGAGCACGTCGGTACCGATTTTTACATTGCCGACTATGACGGCATTGGTGCCAATCCACACGTTATCCGAAATTGTGGGGGCGCCTTTTCTTTTGCCGCGGTTTTCGGCACCTACAGTCACACCCGTTGCAACGTTTATATTTTTACCGAGTTTCGCATCAGGGTTTATTGCCCGGCGAGATCATCAACTCCAGCCCCGCCTGGTTCCGGGTGGACGACGGCAAGAAGACCCTCGAGCCCGTGGGCCTCAAGGGCCGCGTGCTGACGGCGCTGATCTCCTTCGTGATC
>JAFPBM010000162.1 GCA_017424125.1 Clostridia bacterium
AATTTTGCTTAATAAATGTGATATGGCAGACCCCGCCGTTACAGATATGTGGATAAAACACTATAAAGACGAGGGTGTCACCGCTATACCTGTTGACTGCAGAACGGGCAAAGGTCTCAACGTTTTTAAAACCACGGTTAAGGATATTTTGTCTGATAAACTTGCACAGTATAGAGAAAAAGGTATGGTCGGCAAACCGCTTCGCGTTATGGTTGTCGGTATACCTAACGTCGGTAAATCGTCGTTTATAAACCGAATGGTCGGTGCATCACGCGCCAAGGTGGAGAACCGTCCGGGTGTTACCCGCGGAAACCAATGGTTTAAGATTGATAACGAACTTGAACTTTTGGATACGCCGGGTGTGCTCTGGCCAAAACTCGACGACGCACTGGCGGGCGAATATCTTGCTTTTACGGGCGCCGTTAAAGACGACGTCTTGGATATAGAATGGCTTGCAGTCCGATTGCTCGAAGTTCTTTCGGACAAATATATGGACTTGCTTACAAAGACCTACGGAATAGAAAAAGACGAGCCGTATGAGATGCTTTGCGCTTTTGCTAAAAAACGAGGAATGTTAATCCGCGGGGGAGAGTATGATACCGAACGTGCGGCAAATATTTTAATGGCAGAATTCAGAACACAAAAAATCGGCCGAATAACGCTGGAGGTGCCAAATGCCTGATTTTTCTTATGAAAAAGGCGCAAGGCTTTCGGGTAAAAAGTTTATCTGCGGCGTTGACGAGGCAGGTCGGGGCCCCCTTGCGGGACCCGTATGCGCAGCGGCGGTGATTTTACCTGCGGATTGCGAAATAGAGGGACTTAACGATTCCAAGAAACTCACCGAAAAGGCAAGGGAAAGGCTTTTTCCTATTATAATGGAAAAGGCGGTAGCCTACAGTATAGCATTCGCTACGGTTGAGGAAATCGAAGAACATAATATTTTGAACGCAACCTATTTTGCAATGAACCGCGCGATAGAGGGCTTGTCAACTAAAGCGGACTATGCGCTGATTGACGGCAATCGTGTGCCGACGGGTATAAGTGTGCCTTGTGAAACGGTTGTAAAGGGCGATTTTAAGTCTTGTTCAATTGCCGCGGCATCAATTCTTGCCAAGGTATCGCGTGACAATTTGATGCTCGAATATGCCGAAAAATATCCCGAATATAACTTTAAAAAGCATAAAGGTTACGGCACGGCAGAGCATATTGCACTTATAAAAGAACACGGTTTATCACCCATTCACAGACCGTCATTTTTAAGGAAGATACTGTTATGAATCTGACAAAAAAGACGGGCGACAAAGGTGAAGATTTAACCGCAAAATATCTGCGTGAACGTGGATTTATTATAACAAAACGCAATTTTCATTCCCGCTACGGCGAAATAGACATTATTGCGGAAAACGCGCAATATATATTGTTTGTAGAGGTCAAAACCCGAAAAAACAACGCGTTTGTTTCGGGCTTTTCGGCTGTAGATATACATAAAAGAAGAAAAATAATTGCAACGGCGGAAGAATATCTTTCAAAATCCCTTACCGAGTTACAACCAAGGTTTGACGTTGCGGAAATAACCGTTTTTGGTGAAAAAGAGCGTACGGAATATAAAATGAATTATATAGAAAACGCGTTTTCGTCGGAGGGTTAGTATGAATTATTTTGATTTGCATTGTGATACACCGTATGAAATCCATAAAAAGTGTCTTCCGTTTAAGAACGGTGACTGTGCGGTTAATAAGGATAAGGGCGAAATTTTTGATAAATGGTGCACGCTTTGCGCCGTTTGGGTGCCTGATGATGAAAAAGAACCGCAAAAGCGATTCCTTGACGTCTCTAAAAATTTTAAGGCGCAAACCGATATTTTTGAAAATAGGGAAGACCTTACAAAAGATACCTGTTTTATGTTAACGCTTGAAGGCGGTTCGCCGATAAAAAATGTGTCGGACGTTGATATGCTTTATTCCCACGGTGTGCGCGTTGTGACGCTGACTTGGAACGGCAAAAACAAAATAGCGGGTGGCGCAAATACGAAAGCACCGTTGACGAGTTTTGGCAAAAAGGTCATAAAGCGTATGAACGAACTCGGTATGGTTATAGATTTATCTCATATTAACGACGTATCGTTTTTTGATGCGCTCTCTCTTTCGAACAGGGTGGTTGCTACTCATTCGTGTTGCCGTAGCATTGCGAACGTACCGCGCAATTTGACCGATGAGCAAATCAAGGCTATAATAGATAAAAAAGGTATTATAGGCATCTGCCTTTATCCGCGCTTTTTAGGTGGTGATAACGTTTTTGAGGCTTTTTCCCGCCACTTTTCGCATATACTCTCACTCGGTGGCGAAGATGCGGTTGCCATCGGCTCGGATTTTGACGGCGCCTTAATGGCAAAAGAACTCGATTCGGTAGATAAAATACCAAAACTTTATAAATATCTTTCTAAAAATTACGATAAACAATTGCTCGATAAATTGTTTTACGATAATGCTTTTAATTTCTTTTGGGGAAGTGTAAAATAATGAATTATGTAAGTACAAGAGATAACAGTGTTTCGGTCCCGTCCGCAAGGGCAATCGGACTTGGAATTTCTAAAGACGGAGGACTTTTTTTGCCTGAAAGCATACCCTCTCTCACCAAAGAGGATATAGACGCTTTAGTTAAGGCGGATTATAAGGGCAGGGCTAAAATTGTTCTTAGAAAATTCCTTACGGATTTCACCGAAGAGGAACTTGATTATTGCGTAGAGGGTGCTTATACCGGCTCGTTCGACGAGGAATTGCCTGCACCCATTTATGCGCTTGACAGAACGGTCGGCATACTTGAACTCTGGCACGGTCCCACGTGTGCTTTTAAGGATTTGGCACTTCAGATTTTGCCATATCTTTTAACCACTTCGGCAAAGAAGATTGATTCCGGCAAAATAGTAATACTTGTTGCAACGTCGGGTGATACGGGCAAGGCTGCACTTGAGGGCTTTAAAAACGTTAAGGGTACCGATATAATCGTATTCTACCCGAGCGACGGCGTCAGCGCAATGCAGAAATTGCAGATGGACAGTCAAGAGGGAGATAACGTTTGCGTTTGTGCTATTAAAGGCAACTTTGACGATGCGCAAAGTCGCGTAAAGGAAATCTTTACGGACAAGCAGATGGCGGAAAAATTGGCAGAGGGCGGCTACGTTTTCTCAAGCGCCAACTCAATAAACTGGGGACGTCTTGTTCCGCAGATTGTTTACTACGTTTCGGCATATTGCGATATGTTAAGTGTTGGCACAGACCTTGAAAACGGCTTTAACGTAACCGTTCCTACAGGCAACTTCGGCAACATTTTGGCTGCGTATTATGCAAAAGAGATGGGTGTGCCGATAAACAAACTTATCTGCGCTTCCAACCAAAACAACGTGCTTACGGATTTCATAAATACAGGCGTTTATGACCGCAACCGTGCGTTCCATACCACAATGTCACCTTCGATGGATATTCTTATTTCAAGCAATCTTGAGCGTATGATTTATATGCTTTCAGGCTGTGACGATAAACAGGTTACAGAGTGGCAAAACGCTCTCAAATCCGAAGGTAGATTCGAGGTTACGGACGACGTAAAGGGTAAGATTAAGGACATCTTCTACGGCGGATGTTGTGACGATGAAAAGACAAAATCCACCATTAAAGAAACCTATGAAAAATACGGTTATCTTCTTGACACCCACACCGCGGTTGCCGTGGCTGTTTATAATGAATACCGCGAAAAAACGGGCGACACCACACCCGCAATAATCGCATCAACGGCAAGTCCGTATAAATTTGCAAACAGCGTGCTTGACGCTTTGGAAATAGAAGAAAACGGTGACGATTTCCAAAAACTTGCCACCCTTTCTAAAGCGACAAATACGCCTATCCCCGCACCGATAAGTGCACTCAAAGGTAAAGAGCGTCGCTTTGGTGACGTAATTGACCGCGACGAGATGAGAGATGCGGTTTGCAAATATCTTAAAATATAAAAAATTGCCCCGATAAAACGGGGCAATTTTCGGGTTGGTTACGCCTTTGCTTTGAATGTTCTGCAAGATGTTTCAGAACATTCACAAGCGTTGCAGTCGCCGCCTACGGTGATGTGACCTGCGTGACAGCAGTCTTCTTTAGAATGGTAAACGCAACTCTCAACGCTGCACTTAATACCACTTACCACGTTGCAATCTTTGCAATCATTGTTCATCATAATAATTTCTCCCTTAATTTTTTTGCCTTTGGGCAATATTATTATGTGCAAAACTTTTTAAAATATAGGTGATAGTTAATGTCATTATATGCAATTTCCGATTTGCATTTGTCACTATCAAGTGATAAACCTATGGACGTTTTTCGCGGATGGGAAAACTACGTAGAGCGGCTTAAAGCAAATTGGACTCGCCTTATAAAAGATAGCGATACGGTTGTAATACCGGGCGATATCAGTTGGGCACTTAAACTAGAGGAAACCAAAGAAGATTTCGCGTTTTTAAACTCTCTTCCCGGCAAAAAGATAATACTCAAAGGCAATCACGATTTGTGGTGGTCAACCTCAAAAAAACTAACGCAGTTTTTGGAAGAAAACAACTTTTCTACCATTTCTTTTGTTTTCAATAATGCGGTGGTTGTAGAGGATAAAGCCGTTTGCGGTACGCGCGGTTGGTTTTATGATTTGGCGCCCGACGATAAGGTTGTAAAACGCGAGGCGGGCAGACTTGAAGCGTCTATAACCGCGGCGGAAAAAAGCGGAAAAACACCCGTAGTGTTTTTGCATTATCCGCCTGTATACAGCGAATGGGTTTGTGAAGAAATTTTTTCCGTTATCAAAAAACACGGCATCAAAACCGTTTGGCACGGACATATTCACGGCTCTGGTTTTAACAACGCAAAAAAGGAATTTGACGGCGTAAACTTACGACTTTTGTCGGCAGATTGTG
This sequence comes from Clostridia bacterium, assembly GCA_017424125.1. Classification (GTDB taxonomy): domain Bacteria; phylum Bacillota; class Clostridia; order Oscillospirales; family Acutalibacteraceae; genus SIG589. The sequence goes on from JAFPBM010000162.1 coordinate 4,946, forward strand.
TCGATTTTTGCCCTGTGCCTATATTATTATAAAAAAATATAAAAAATTTCAAAAAATATATGGAAAAATAAACCACAATGTGTTATAGTTATATGGAATGATTAACTCGGAGGTAAAAAACATGAGTTTGAAAGAAGCAAAAAAAGTAGATACCAACCGCTATGAGTTGGAAATTACAATAGACGGACAGGCATTTTCCGATGCTATTGTTAAGGTTTATAAGAAGAACGGCAAGCAGATAAGCGTTCCCGGTTTCCGCAAGGGTAAGGCACCTTTGGCACTTGTTGAACAGTATTACGGAGAATCCGTTTTCTATGAGGATGCACTCAATCTTCTTTATGCAGACGCTTTAGAGGCTGCAGCAGAAGAGGCAGGTGTTGAGATTGTTGACGACAAAATGGATTTTGACCTTGTTTCAATCAGCAAGGCTGACGGCGTAGATTTCAAGGTAACACTTACCGTTGTTCCGGACGTAGAACTTGCCGATTATAAAGGCCTTAAGGCAGAGCGTGTAACTCCCGCCGTTTCGGACGAGGAAATTGACGCTGAACTTAATCAGATGGCAAACCGCAACGCAAGAATGGTTTCAGTTGAGGACAGAGCAGCAGAAGACGGCGACATCACCGTTATCGATTTTGAAGGCTTTGTTGACGGCGTTGCTTTCGAAGGCGGCAAGGGCGAAGGCTTCTCGCTTACACTCGGTTCCGGCCAGTTTATCCCCGGCTTTGAAGAGCAGGTTGCAGGCCACAACGTAGGTGAAGAGTTTGACGTTAACGTAACCTTCCCTGAAGATTATCAGGCAGAAGAACTCAAGGGTAAGGCTGCTGTATTCAAGGTAAAACTTCACGAAATCAAAAAGCGTGAACTCCCCGTAATTGACGATGAGTTTGCAAAAGACGTTTCAGAGTTTGAAACACTTGCAGAACTCAAAGAAGATATAAAGAAACACCAACTCGAGCGTAAAACACGCGCCGCAGACGAGGATGTTGAGAATACACTCGTTGACGCAATCGTTGACGGAATGAAAGCAGAAATTCCGGACGCTATGATTGAAAACCGTTGCAATCAGAGTCTTCAGGACTTCGCATACAGACTTCAGATGCAGGGTATGAACCTTGATACTTATCTCCAGTACACAGGTTCTACAGCCGACGATTTTAAGGCAAGTTTCCGTCCGCAGGCTGAAAAACAGGTTAAGATGCGCCTAGCACTTGAAAAGATTGTTAAACTTGAAAACATCGAAGTTTCGGACGAAGATGTTGATGCCGAAATCAAGAAGATGGCTGAAAGTTACGGCGTAACAGAAGAGCAGGTTAAGGCTGCCGTTCCTGTAAAGGAAATGAAGAAGGATTTGGCTGTTACTAAGGCGCTCGAACTCGTTAAATCCAGTGCGGTTGTAACCGACGTTGAGAAGAAGACAGAGAAAAAGGCACCCGCAAAGAAACCTGCTGCAAAGAAAACCACAACTGCCAAAAAGACCACAACCAAAAAGGCAGAAGAGAAAAAAGAAGACTAATATAAATAACACATAAGGGGAGCGTGGCTCCCTTTTGTGCTATACTGATTATAATTTTATTGTTTTGTTCATAATCTTTACGATAGGAGGAATTTTAATGAATACAATACCTTATGTTATCGAACAAACCAGTCGCGGAGAGCGTTCTTACGATATTTTTTCAAGACTTCTCAACGACAGAATAATAATGCTCAACGACCAGGTTGATAATGCGTCGGCAAGTCTTATAATCGCGCAGATGCTCTATTTAGAGGGTCAAGACCCTGATAAAGATATAAACTTTTATATTAACAGCCCTGGCGGAAGCGTTTCTGCCGGTATGGCAATTTATGATACAATGCAGTACATCAAGTGCGACGTCAGCACAATTTGTATCGGTATGGCGGCAAGTATGGGAGCGTTCTTGCTTTCGTCAGGCGCAAAGGGCAAACGCTATGCTCTGCCCAACTCTGAAATTATGATTCACCAACCCTTAGGTGCAGCGGAAGGTCAGGCAACCGATATCCTGATTCACGCCCGTCACATTGAAAAAACAAGGGAAAACCTTAATAAAATCCTTGCCGAAAACACAGGAAAACCGATTGAACAAATCAGAATCGATACCGAGCGCGACAACTTTATGTCTGCGGCTGAAGCCTGTGAATACGGTCTTATTGATAAGGTTATTGAAAAACGCTAAGGGGAACAGAAATGTCCACTAACACAAATGATAAACAAATAAGATGTTCTTTTTGCGGCAAAACACAGGACGAGGTTTCTCGTTTAGTGGAGGGGCCGGGTGTGTATATATGCGACCGCTGTGTTGAGTTTTGCAGTTCGCTCATTTTTGATGAACCGCTTCCGCAAAGGAACAAAAAAGCGGATAAAGAGGAGTTTAACCTCTTAAAACCCGCCGAAATAAAGAGCCGTCTTGACGAGTACGTAATCGGACAGGAAGAGGCAAAAATAACCCTTTCGGTTGCGGTTTATAACCATTATAAACGCATAATGTCGAAGGGTGATTCAGACGTTGAACTTTCCAAAAGCAACGTGCTTATGCTTGGTCCCACAGGCGTCGGCAAAACCCTTTTGGCACAAACTTTGGCGCGTGTTTTAGACGTGCCGATTGCCATAACCGACGCTACCACGTTAACCGAGGCGGGCTACGTCGGCGAAGACGTTGAGAACATACTTCTCCGTCTTATTCAAGCGGCAGATTTTGATATAGAACGTGCCGAAAAAGGCATAATCTATATCGACGAGGTTGATAAGATTGCGCGCAAATCGGAAAACACTTCCATAACGCGTGACGTCAGCGGTGAGGGTGTTCAACAGGCGCTTCTCAAGATATTGGAAGGCACCGTTTCAAACGTTCCTCCGCAGGGCGGCAGAAAACATCCGCAACAGGAATTCATACAAATTGATACCACCAACATACTGTTTATATGCGCAGGTGCCTTTGACGGAATTGATAAGGTAATCGAAAAGCGCATAGGCGGCAGCAGTCTTGGCTTTGGGGCAGAGGTTAAGTCGGAGAATGATATCAAAACAGAGGCATCACTCGTTGTGCCCACTCACCAAGACCTTGTAAAGTTTGGTATGATACCCGAACTTGTCGGACGTCTGCCCGTTATAACGGCACTTAAAGGTATGGACCGCGAGTCACTTATAAAGATAATGACCGAACCGAAAAATTCGGTTATCCGTCAGTATGAAGCGCTTTTTCTTATGGACGGCGTTGAACTTGAGTTTATGCCCGAAGCACTTGCGAAAATTGCCGATATAACAATCGAACGCAAAACGGGGGCAAGAGGTCTACGCTCGGTTATAGAGGGCGTACTTCAAAATATAATGTTCGAAATTCCGTCTGATAACACCGTAAAACGTGTGGTAATCACCGAAAAAACGGTAGAAGGCGGCGAACCTGTAATAGAAAGAGCCAAAGCGGCTAATCAGTAATCAAAAAGGACAGAGAAAACGTTTCTCTGTCCTTTTTTGTGTAAATTTTGAAAAGCACTTTTTTGAAAGTTTTTTGTATAATATGCCCTATGTTTTTGAATAATAATAAGTAAAGATTAAAAAGTGCACAAAAAATCGGTGCAAAAATAGAAAACAGATGAAAAGTTTTATTGCTTGTGTTAAAATAATAAGGTAAACCGAACACATAATTTTGAAAGGATGATTGTTTTGGGTAGATTATTTGGTACAGACGGCGTAAGAGGTATTGCTAATACAGAACTTTCTTGTGAAACTGCAATGCAAATCGGTCGCGCCGCCGCTACAGTTTTGGCAGAGGGCGGACGTCGCAGACCTGTGTTTGTTGTCGGCTGTGATACACGTACTTCGTCAGATATGTTATCAAGCGCGTTAATAGCAGGACTTTGCTCGGTTGGTGCCGACGTTATAAACGTTTCGGTTGTTCCGACTCCTGCGGTTGCTTTCCTTGTTGGAAAATATAAAGCAGATGCCGGTGTAATGATTTCGGCATCGCACAACTCGGCAGAATATAACGGAATCAAAATCTTCAGCGGTGACGGATTCAAACTTCCCGATATGCTTGAAGAACAGGTAGAGGATATCGTTCTCGGCAAACGCGAACTCGGGGAATATCCTATCGGTCACGACGTCGGCAAGGTAACCGTTGCCACCAACGCTGTTAAGGATTACTGTGACCATGTTAAGAGTTGCGTACTTTATTCACTTGACGGACTTAATATTGCCGTCGACTGTGCAAACGGCTCGGCAAGTGCCACTGCCGCACAGATTTTTGATGCACTTGGCGCAAATGCCCACATTCTTAACGCTTCACCTGACGGACAGAATATAAACAAAGATTGCGGTTCAACACATATGGAAGCACTTGCAAAATACGTTGTTGATAATAAACTCGACGTGGGTGTTGCTTTCGACGGTGATGCTGACAGATGTCTTTGCGTTGACGAAAACGGCGAATATGTTGACGGCGACGAAATTATGGCAATCTGCGCTACCGACCTTAAAGAGCGTGGAAGACTCGCCAAAAATACCGCAGTTGGTACAATTATGACCAACTTCGGCTTCCAGCGCTTCTGCGAGGCAAACGGAATCCGCTTTGTTGCAACCAAGGTTGGCGACCGTTTCGTGCTTGAAGAAATGTTGCTTGACGATACCGTTTTCGGTGGCGAACAGTCGGGACACATCATCTTCCGCGATTTCGCAACAACGGGTGACGGTCAACTTACCGCAACACAACTTTTATCGCTTATGCGCCGCAAGAATGAAAAACTTTCCGAACTTAAAAAGGTAATGAAAAAATGCCCGCAGACCACAATCAACCTTAAGGTAACGGCAGAGGGCAAATTGCGTTACTATACCGATGAAAAGATTAAAGACGCCGTTGAAAAGGTTAAAACCGAATTAGGAACCACAGGCAGAATCGTTGTTCGTCCCTCGGGAACAGAACCGCTTATTCGTGTAATGGTAGAGGGCGACGATGCAAAACAGATAGAAAAACTTGCCAAGGAAGTTGCGGCGGTTATAAAAAAAGAACTTGCGTAAAAAATAGTATTGTTCAGTGTGACGGATTATCGCCGTCACACTGAAAAAATTTTGGAGAGGGAAGATTTCTTTTGTGTGGAATAGTTGGCTATACGGGTGGAAAACAGGCGTTGCCAATACTTATAAAAGGCCTTTCAGCATTAGAATACAGAGGATACGATTCTGCCGGTGTTTCGGTATACGAAGATAAAATTGTAACCATAAAAGCAGAGGGTAAACTCAAAAACTTAGAAACAAAACTCAAAGCGGGAGAAAAACTGCGCGGTACTATCGGTATCGGTCATACCCGCTGGGCAACCCACGGAGAGCCGTCCGAGACCAATGCGCATCCGCATCTATCAAAAAATCTGTCGCTCGTTCATAACGGAATAGTAGAAAACCACGTAGAACTTGAAGAAATGCTTCGTAAAAAGGGATATTCGTTCCGTTCTGCAACCGATACCGAGGCGGCGGCTCATCTTATAGACCTTTATTTTTGTGAAACCCACAACCCACGCGAAGCGCTTTTTAAAGCGGTACGCCACCTAAAAGGCTCGTTTTCGTTTTGCGTTATGTTTAAGTGTGACCGCGAAACAGTATATGCCGTAAGAAAGGGAAGTCCCCTTATCTGCGCCCAGTCGGCAGAGGGCGGTTACGTAGCGTCCGATATAACCGCGGTTTTGCCCTACGTTAAAAATTATTATGCACTGCCCGAGGGCGTTGTGGCAGAAATAAAACCGCAAAGCATTAAGTTTTTTTCTTCGCCAAATAACGAAATATCGTGCGAAAAGAAAAAAATCGAATGGGATGCCCAGTCGGCTCAAAAATGCGGATATAATCATTATATGCTAAAGGAAATCAACGAACAACCCGAAGCAATAAAGAACACGGTTATGCCTCGCCTGCGTGACGGAATCCCTGTTTTTGACTGTGATATGCTTGACCGCGTTGGTACCGAAATTACCGATATAAAAATTGTCGCTTGCGGTACCGCAATGCACGCGGGACTGCTTGGAAAAACGCTTATAGAACGTTTTGCGCGTGTGCCTGTATCGGTCGAGATTGCGTCTGAATTCCGATATTCCAATCCAATAATAAATAAAAATACTTTAATGATTTTTATATCACAATCGGGCGAAACAGCCGACACAATCGCCGCGCTTAACCTGTCGCGTGAGATGGGGGCGAAAACGCTTGCAATAGTCAACGTTGTGGGTTCGTCGGTTGCGCGCCTTGCCGATTACGTGATATATACCTGGGCGGGACCCGAGATTGCCGTTGCATCAACCAAGGCGTTCACCGTTCAGTGTGCTGTAATGTATCAAATCGCTTTCAAACTCGCTCTTGCAAGAAGACAGATAAGCGAAGGACGCTGTCGCGAACTTTGTAAAAGTCTTTCGGAAGAGGTGCCGGGCGTTGTTTCCGCCGTACTCTCTATGAGTGGCAGAATTAAACGTGTGGCAGAAAAACTCTCGCTTTATGAAAATATGTTTTTCATAGGTAGGGGAGTTGATAACGAAATTTGCAAAGAGGCTTCTTTGAAACTTAAAGAGGTTTCGTATATACACAGCGAATCTTACCCCGCGGGTGAACTTAAACACGGCACTATTTCGCTCGTTGATGATAACGTGCCGATTGTGGCGCTTTTCACCGAAAGTGATTTGCTTGAAAAAACAATGAACAACGTGCGTGAGGCAAAGTCACGCGGGGCAACGGTTTTTTCTGTTTGCACCAAAGAGTGTGAGGCGTCAGCCGAAAACGTATCAGACTATCTGATTACACTTCCTGCGGTGTCCGTGCCGTTCGCACCGTTACTTGCGGGTGTTGCTTTTCAACTTTTGGCATAT
>JAFPBM010000163.1 GCA_017424125.1 Clostridia bacterium
AAAGTTGAAATGGCTATGAAAAAGATTTTACCGCCCGATAAATCTAACGATTTTTGTCATCGCACAGTTTTACACGGACGTGCTGTTTGCACTGCACGCAAGGCATTTTGCGAAAAATGTTGTCTTACAGATGTATGCAAAAAAGTATTAAAGGATGGTTAATATGCAAAAAAGAGTTGCAGCAATACACGATATTTCCGGTTTCGGCAAATGTTCTTTAACCGTTGCTTTGCCAATTATTTCTGCCGCGGGCAGTGAATGTGCCGTTATTCCCACCGCCGTACTTTCAACACACACAGGCGGTTTTAAGGACTTCACATTTCGCGACCTGACCGAAGATATTTTGCCGATTGCTGAACATTGGCGCCGTGAAGGTATCCGCTTTGATGCCATCTATACAGGTTATCTCGGCTCTTTTGAGCAGATTGATTTGGTATGCAAAGTTATTGATATTTTAAGGGACGAAAACACACTTGTGGTTGTAGACCCCGTTATGGCGGACCACGGAAAACTTTATCCCATCTTCCCCGACAATTTTCCTGACGGCATGAAGAAACTCTGCGCTAAGGCAGATATTGTTATACCCAACCTTACAGAAGCCTGTCTTATGCTTGGAATTGAGTATAATGACGGCATCTTCACCGAAGAATACGTTAAAGAAATTCTTGACGGGCTACTTGCTATGGGTGCTAAAACCCCCGTACTTACGGGCGTTTATTTTGACGATAAAAAACTTGGTGCCGCTTGTCTTGAAAACGGCGAAATTAAATATGCTTTTGCCGACAGAATCAACGCTATGTACCACGGCACGGGTGACGTTTTCGGCAGTGCACTTATCGGTGCTTTAATGGAGGGATTTGCATTACAAGCCTCTTTAGAGATTGCCGCAAAATACACAAGCGGATGTATTGACCGCACTTTGCGTTTCCAACCCGACCGCACTTATGGCGTTGACTTTGAAAACGAATTGCCTAAATATCTCAAAATGTTAGGAAAATAATATGGAAATATACAAACGAACCGATATGCTCATAGGTGAAGATAACCGCAAAAAATTAGGATTTGCTCACGTTGCCGTTTTTGGAGTTGGCGGTGTTGGTTCATACGTTTGCGAAGCACTTGCTCGTGCGGGTGTTGGCGCAATCACCTTAATTGACGGTGACACGGTTCAAGAAAGCAACATAAACCGACAACTCATAGCCTTACACAGTACGGTGGGGCTTGATAAGGTCGAGGTTATGAAAACGAGAATTTTCGATATTAACCCCGATATTAAGGTGTTGGCAAAAAAAGTTTTTTATTGTGAAGAGAACGCCGACACGCTTGATTTTTCGCAGTTTAGTTACGTTGTTGATGCGATTGACACCGTTACGTCAAAACTGCTTATTATTGAAAATGCAAAAAAATTCGACGTTCCTATTATTTCTTCTATGGGTACAGGTAACAAACTTGATGCGTCGGCATTCAAAATTTGTGACATAAAAAAGACATCCGTCTGTCCCCTTGCGCGTGTTATGCGAAGTGAGTTGCGTTCACGCGGGATTGAAAACGTTAAGGTTTTATATTCCGAAGAACAACCGCAAAACCGCGAGGGCGGACGCACACCTGCCAGTATCTCCTACGTTCCGTCGGTTGCGGGACTTCTTATTGCGGGCGAGGTTATAAAAGATATTATAAGCAAATAAAATTAAGAGGTAGTTATCTACCTCTTTTTTGTTGTTGCAGTTTTTATTATAATGTGTTAATATTATATGAATGATGTTTTTAGGGAGGCGGAGTGTATGTCCGACAAAAGAGCAATCGGTGTTTTTGATTCGGGCCTTGGCGGTCTTACGGTTGTAAAAGAACTTAATAAACTTTTACCGTTTGAAAAAATCGTTTATTTTGGCGATACAGGCCGTGTTCCGTATGGCAACAAAAGCAGAAATACCATACGCAAGTATGCGCTTCAAGACGAAAAATTTCTGCTTTCCCACGACGTTAAACTTATTATTGCCGCTTGCGGAACGGTATCTTCTGTCGCTTTTGACACGGCAGAGAGTCTTCCTGTTCCTTTTGTGGAGGTTGTAAGCCACGCGGCTAAAGCGGCTGTTAGTGCCACAAAAAACAAAAAAATCGGCGTTATCGGCACATCTGCCACCATTAAAAGCGGTGCACACAAAAAGCGTATTTTGGAACTTTCTCCAGGTGCTACCGTTATTGAAAGGGATTGTCCCCTTTTTGTTCCGCTTGTTGAAGAGGGTATTACCGGCGCTGACGATATTATTTCAATAGAAACCGCAAAACGTTACTTGGAGCCTATGTGCAAAGCGGGGGTTGATACGCTTATTCTCGGTTGCACCCACTACCCTGTTTTATCTGACGTTCTTAAAAAGGTTATGGGTGACGGTGTTACCCTTATCAATATGGGCGAAGCGACGGCGCAGTACGTTAAGGATTATTTAAATGAACATAATATGATGTCTGATGCGAAAAAAGATAGCGAATATTACGTTAGCGATAAATCGGAATCTTTTTCGGCACAGGCGCGAATTTTGCTTGGCGACAGCGAAATTACGGCGACACAGGTGGATATTGAGAAGTATGAATAAAATAAATTTAACCCTTAAGACCACAATAGAAGCCGACGGACAAAACGACGTTACAACCTTTAATTACATCGGTGAATATGATATAAAAAACGGTAAAGATTATCTGCTTTACAGCGAAGAAAACCCGCGCGTAAATACCATTATAAAAGCGGACAACCACTCTGCCGTTATAAGTCGCACGGGCGATATGCAGAGCATTATGCGTATTGTGCCAAACGAAGAACACGCGTTGTCTTACAAAACACCGCACGGAACCTTCGAAATGAGCGTTTGCGGTATTAAAGTTGAAAACCGACTAAACGACGGTAGTCTTCTACTTAAATACGAACTTAAGACACAGTTCGGTACCATTGGAATTAACACGATTGAAATTACTATAAAAGAGGTATAAATATGTCAGTGATTGTTAAAAAAGCGGAAGCAGAAATTAAAGAAATTATATTAGCCGCCGCACGTAAAACCATGGAAAAGGGCGAACTGCCTTTAGCGGAACTTACCCCGTTTTCAATTGAAAAACCTGCGGATTCTTCACACGGAGATTATGCTTTGAACTGCGCTATGGCGTGGTCTAAAATTTTCCGTAACGCTCCCCGTAAAATTGCCGAGGCACTTATGGCTAACGCCGATTTTGACGGTTCTTATATTGAGCGTTTTGAAATTGCAGGTCCCGGTTTTATCAACCTCTTTTTATCAGAGCGTTATTATTGTGATATTATCCTTGACGTAATTAACAAGGGTGATAACTATGGCAGAAGCGACGTTGGCACAGGTAAAAGCGCACTTGTTGAGTTTGTTTCTGCCAACCCGACGGGACCGATGCATATCGGTAACGCTCGCGGTGGTGCTTTGGGTGACTGTCTTGCGGCGGTTTTAGACCTTGCGGGTTACCGCGTAGAGCGCGAATTTTACGTTAACGATGCGGGTAACCAAATTGAAAAGTTTGGTTTATCGCTTGAACTTCGCTATTTACAGATTTATAAAGACGATATCGAAATGCCCGAAGATTCCTACCACGGCGCAGATATTATTGCACACGCAAAGGCTTTCGCGGAAAAGTATGGCGACAGTTTTGTAAATGCCGACTCTGCAGAACGCAAAAAGGCTCTTGTAGAGTTTGCATTACCTAAAAATATTGATGCATTACACGACGACCTTTTGCAGTACCGAATCGATTACGACACCTGGTTCAAAGAAAGCAGTTTACACGCATCAGGCGAGACTATGCGTATTATTGAACTACTTAAAAACAGCGGTCACACCTATGAAAAAGAGGGCGCTTTATGGTTTAGCGGCGAACAGTTCGGCAGTGAAGACTTCGTTCTTGTACGCTCTAACGGTATTCCCACCTACGTTGCGCCCGACATTGCATACCACTATAACAAACTCGTAACACGCGGATTCTCAAAGGCTATTAACATTTGGGGCGCCGACCACCACGGTTACGTTCCGCGTCTTAAGGCGGCACTCTCGGCACTTGGGGTTGATGCTGATAAACTCGACGTTGTACTTATGCAGATGGTACGTCTTGTCAGAAACGGTGAAGTTATTAAGGCTTCTAAACGTTCGGGTAAGGCCATTACTCTCGTTACCTTGCTTGAAGAGGTACCGATTGATGCGGCGCGTTTCTTCTTTAACCTACGCGAACCTAACAGCCACTTTGATTTCGACCTTGATTTAGCGGTTGAGCAGTCAAGTCAGAACCCTGTTTATTACGTACAGTACGCCTACGCGCGTATTTGCAGCATTTTACGCAATCTTGAAAGCGAGGGTATTGCTCCGCGCGAGTGCACGGAAAAAGAACTTTCTCTACTTACCCTCCCAGAAGAGCGCGAACTTATAAACTTGCTTGCGGCATTCACTAAAACCGTTGAAAATGCGGCTGCGGCTTATGACCCTGCAAAACTCACCCACTACGTTGTTACGGTTGCGTCACAGTTCCACAAGTTCTACAACAGTTGCAGAATTAAGGGTGTTGAGGAAGAACTTTTACAGGCAAGACTTACGCTTTGCATTGCGGCAAGAACTGTTATCAAAAACGTGCTTACGGCACTAAAAATTTCCACACCGGAGAGTATGTAAATGGAGCGCTATAAACTTATAGAGCGTAGCATTATCACAAAATACCGCAAAAGTATTTGGCACAACTTTATAGGCGCCGTTAAGGATTATAATCTGATTGAGGCGAATGACAAAATTGCCGTTTGTATTTCGGGTGGAAAGGATTCTATGCTCCTTGCCAAGTGTATACAGGAACTTTCTCGTCACAGTGAAGTTCCGTTTACCGCCGAATATATTGTTATGGACCCCGGTTATAACCGTGATAACCGCAAACTGATTGAAGAAAATGCAAAAATTCTTAACATACCGATAAAGATTTTTGAAAGCGATATTTTCGAGACTGTTACGGTGGCAGGCGGCTCGCCTTGTTATCTTTGTGCCCGTATGCGACGCGGTTTTCTATATTCGAAGGCACAAGAACTCGGATGTAACAAAATTGCTCTCGGTCACCATTTTGATGACGCTATTGAAACTCTTTTAATGAGTATGATGTACAGTAGCGAAATCAAAACTATGATGCCAAAACTAAAGAGCCTTAATTTTGAAAACATGGAATTAATCCGTCCGCTTTACAAGGTGCCCGAGCGTGAAATTATTGCTTGGAGCCGTTATAATGAACTTCGATTTTTACAGTGTGCTTGTAGGTTTACCGAGCGTAGCGAAGAACACGAAGACCTTTCTAAAAGGCGTGAAACCAAACGACTTATCAGTGAACTTCGCAAGACAAATCCCGAAGTTGACAAAAATCTTTTCCGCAGTATGCATAACGTTAACATCGGTTCTCTCCCCGCTTACCGAGAGAGTGACGGAAAAGAAATTCATAGTTTTTTAGAGGACTATTAAAATATCATTTTTCCCTTGACATAAAGGGTTAAATGTTATATTATTAATATTGTTCCTGCCGCTGTGGTGGAATAGGCAGACACAAGGGACTTAAAATCCCTCGGTAGCGATATCGTACCGGTTCAAGTCCGGTCAGCGGCACCAAAAAAAGCACTGCTATAGCAGTGCTTTTTTATTATAAAAGAGTTTCATCATAAATTGCCCTTATTCCGCCTATGAATTTTGGGCGTGTTCTTGCCGCCAAGACGGTTGCAAAGCCTATTTTATTATTTTCAAGACGCAAAGGCACCGCCACTTTTTTAAGATGCATTCCAATTAACGTATATCCGATATCCATACCTGCATCCGCCTTTATTTCCTCTAAAACCACAGGGTTTTGAAATGCGCTATATGCCTCTGTTGCTAAAGAGCCACCCGCTTTCTTCTGCGGTACAACGTTTACCGTTTCGGCATACGGCACCGCCGCTTTTTCTATTACTACCGCGCGGTTTAGATGCTCGCAACACTGTATGGCGATATAAACACCCTTTTCTTTTGCAGAATCATATAATGCCGTAAATATTTCCTTTGCGGCTTCAGGGCTTGAGTTAGTGCCGATTGCGGCACCGACAACCTCGCTCGTTGAACAGCCGATTACTACAATATTACCCGACTTTACGCCTGATTTTTCACAAAGTTCCAAAAAGGCGGCTTTTGTTTGCTTATAAATATATTTATTCATAATTATCTCCTTATTTTTTCAAATGCCTTAATCAAAAGAGTGCTAACGATTATACCCGCAACGCCCTGCAAACAGTTTCCCGCTATGTTTAGTGCTGACGGTGCAAAGCCGTATAAAAATCCCTCAAACACAAAATATCCGAACACCATTATTATTTCTGCTATAATACCGCAAATAATTCTTGCCGTAAGGTTGTGGAGTTTTTTATTAAACAACCTGAATCCGTAAAAGGCAACTAAAGCCATAAGTCCCTTAATAACAAACGTTGCGGGAGCATATATAACATAACCTGAAAAAACATCTGCCAATGCCGAGCCGAGCGCAGATGCGGCAAATGCATATGCTGGTGAAAGTATCCATCCCGATACTAATATTACACCATCGCCTAAATTTAAATATCCTTTAAATGCAGATGGTATTTTTATAAACATTGTTGCTACACATATTAGCGCTGTAACGAGTGCTGCTACAACAATTTTCTTTATCTTTGTATTCATCAAAAACAAACCCCTTTACATTTTCATGAAAACAGTGTATATTTAATCTGACCTTATAACAATCACCAAATAAGGAGTATTTTATATAACCAGATGAAATATATAATTGATAAAGAAAAGCGCCCTCTGTATCTTCAAATTTATAAACAAATACGGGATGATATTATTGCGGGGATTTTTTCTTACAACACAAAACTCCCGTCTAAGCGGAATTTAGCCGAAGAAACAGGAGTCAGCACAATAACCGTTGAACATGCGTATGCACTTTTGTGTGATGAGGGATACGTTGAAGCGAGAGAACGTATCGGATTTGTAGTAATATTTCGTAAAACCGACGGATTTGCGGTCTCTGTTAATATCGAAGTTCCACACTCAGTAAATCACACCGAAAACACTTACCCGGATTTTCCGATTTCGGTATTAAACAAAACGATGCGAAAGGTATTAACAGAACAAGGTGAACTTTTACTTGAAAAATCGCCAAACCGCGGTTGTGTCCAACTGCGCGAAGCAATAAAACGCTATCTTGCGCGAAACCGTGGAATTATAGTTGATACCGAACAGATTATTATCGGTTCGGGTTCGGAATATCTGTATGGATTGATTGTTGAACTGCTTGGCAGAAATCTAACATATGCAATAGAATCGCCGTCATACAAAAAGATAGAGCAAGTTTATAAAGCCACAGAAATTGCCTATTGTTCCCTGCCGCTTACGAGTTCGGGCATTGACAGTAACGCGCTTGCCAAAACAGACGCACACGTTTTGCACACCACACCATACCGTAGTTATCCAAGCGGTGTTACCGCCACCGCTTCAAAACGGCACGAATATATACGGTGGGCAGAGAGAGATGCCCACTATATAATAGAAGATGATTTTGAATCCGAATTTTCAGTTTTGACCAAACCAACCGAAACCCTTTTTGCACTGTCGAACAACGACAACGTCATATATCTTAACACCTTTTCAAAAACCATATCTCCATCTTTGCGGATTGGGTATATGGTATTACCCAAACATTTATTAAAGGTTTTTGATGAAAAATTAGGATTTTATTCCTGTACAGTACCAACTTTTATGCAACACGTTTTGACCGAACTTATTGACAACGGAGATTTCGAACGCCACATCAACCGTGTAAGAAGACGAAAGCGCAAAGAATTATCAAACAAGTAAATCTTGCGCTTGAATTTTGTTTTATGCTATAATACTGATATGAATAATTATGGGGGTGCCGATATGGTTAAACACATTATTTTATGGAAACTTAAAAGTGAACACAATAACGATACTGTTAAAGCAGATATAAAGAGCGAACTTGAAAAACTTATAGGTAAAATTCCCGGTCTTTTGGAAATAAACGTACAGTGTGAATCTTTGCCGTCTTCGAATGCAGACGTTATGTTATATTCTGTTTTCGAAAATGAGGCGGCGCTTAAAACTTATGCCACCCACCCCGACCACGTGTACGTTGCAGACACGTTTGTCCGCCCATTTACTGAAACTCGACTTTGTCTTGATTTTGAAGTATAATCAAAAATCGTTATTTATGGTAGTGCCGCGTATTACGCTGTCACTGCCATATTTTTTTCGAATTTCAAAAATTTTATCCTCTATTTTACATTCTTCTTCCGATTTGGAAAAATCGTTAAAAATATCGGTTTGATAAGGTGTTATGCCATCTGTAAGATTGATTGCACGCAGTCCCACAGAACGCAAAGGCGTAGTAAACCCAAAATTATCTTTTAGTATTTCCATACACTTTTTTGCCATCGCGACACTGCTTTGTGTGGGCATAAGCGTGGGCGCTTGAAACTCTTTTACGTTTAGGTCAAAGGTGCGAATATGTGCTTGTACGGTATTGCAGTAAAGCCCGTGGCACCTTAAAGTTTCGGAGATTTCTTCCGACAAGGCAAGGATTATGGGCCACGCTTCATCCGCCGTGTGTATATCGTGTTTACAGGTTGTAGTTCTGCCGACACTTTTTGGTGTGGAACTTTCCGCTATGACGGGAGAATTATCGTTTCCGCTTGCATAAATATATAGTTCCTTACCCATCTTACCAAGGCGCTTTTCAAGCACTTCACTTCCCGCCGCGGCAATATCACCAATTGTAAAAATACCAAGCGACGATAAGTTTGCAAGTGTTGCTTTGCCGACACCGAGCATAGCATCGGCTGGTAGCGGCCACACGGTTTCTTTAAAATTTTCGCGGCTTATGACGGTTACAGCGTCGGGTTTTCTAAGGTCGCTGCCGAGTTTGGCAAATACCTTATTAAAACTGACGCCCACAGAGATTGTAACGCCGATTTCCTTTTTAACATCGTGACGCAATCTTTCGGCAATATCTTCCCCGCTGCCGAACAAAAGATTACTTCCCGTAACGTCGAGCCAACATTCGTCTATTCCAAATGGCTCTACCTTGTCACTATAGCGCAGATATATTTCTTTTACGGCATTTGATACTTCCCTGTACCTTTTATAAGTTGGCGGGACTGTTATAAGGTCGGGACATTTGCGCTT
Source organism: Clostridia bacterium (assembly GCA_017424125.1). GTDB lineage: Bacteria > Bacillota > Clostridia > Oscillospirales > Acutalibacteraceae > SIG589. The sequence continues at coordinate 9,237 of JAFPBM010000163.1, forward strand.
GGCTTCCCAAATAGCCTCTGCCGTTTTAACGCCAAACTTTTTAGCAAGTTCATTTTTCGCCAAAACGATGCCGTGTCGCTCTTCTTTACTTCCGCAAACCGCAATCGGACAATTCTTTATAGTAGGGTTATCAAGCACGGCGACCGATGCAAAAAAATTATTAAGGTCACAATGCAAAATAGTTCTTTCCATACGGCACCGCCTTTCAAACAAATGTTCTTTTATTATAGTACCACTTCAAAGTCATTTTGTAAAGTGCGTTTTATTGACATTTTTTGATTTTTGTGGCATCATATTCTATATTGTTATTGGATGGTGATTTTATGAATTGTGACGTTTGCATCATAGGTGGTGGCGCCGCAGGGTTAATGGCGGCTATTTCTGCCAAGACCGCTTCTCCCGAAGCATCTGTTCTTATTCTCGAAAAACTGCCGCGTGTGGGCAAAAAGATTTCGGTTACGGGCAACGGCAGATGTAATATCACAAATAAACGTGCCGACGTATCTAATTATCACGGCAAAAATCCATCCTTTATTTTATCGGCTTTCAAACAGTTTACCCTTGACGATACCGAACGTTTTTTTGAGCAAATCGGCACACCTATTATATATGAAGGTGATAAGGGCTATCCCGCATCGTTACAGGCGGCGAGTGTTACCGACGCTTTGCGTTTTCGTTGTGATGAATTGGGTGTTGTGACCGAGTGCGAACAAAAGGTTTGCGATATTAAAAAACAAGGCGACGGATATCTTGTTATAACCGATAAATGCCGCGTTAGTGCCAAGGCTTTAATTTGTTCTGCAGGTATGCTTTCGGGCGGAGAAAAGTTGGGTTCGGACGGCGCCGTTTTTGGAATATTAAAAAATATGGGAATTAAAACCGTTACACCCTCCCCCGCTATTGTTCAGATAAAGACCGATACGGAATACGTGCGACAGTTAAAAGGTATTAAGGTTGACGCTTTTGTTACCGTAAAGGATAAAAACGGCAACGTTAAACGAAACGATTTTGGAGAGGTTTTATTCTGCGATTACGGCATTTCGGGTCCCCCTGTATTACAGGTTTCGGGTGACTGTGAAAACGGCGATATAATAACACTTGACCTTATGCCAAGGTATGAAGAAAACACGCTTTTTGAGGCACTTTTGCTACGAAAAAAGAACCTTAAAAACAGGACTTGTGACGAATTTTTATCAGGCTTTATAAACAAGCGTCTTGGACAGGTTGTGCTAAAAATGGCAAACGTTCCTTTGACGAAATCTGTTGATGCGTTAAATAATAAAGAAATTAAAGATGTTTGCCGCATACTTAAAGATTTTTCACTTTTTGTGCGCGGAAACGGCGGTTTTATAAACTCGCAAGTCACTAAAGGCGGTTTGCTTTGTGACGATTTTTATGACGATACTCTTATGTGTAAAAAACACAAGGGATTGTTTGCTGTGGGCGAAATTTTGGATATTGACGGCGACTGTGGCGGATTTAATTTGCAGTGGGCTTGGAGTAGCGGTTTTGTAGCAGGACGCGCCGCCGCCAAATATACGGAGAGATAAAATGATTATTGTAAACGACCTACATCTGCCTCTTGGGTTTACTGATGAAGATTTGTTAGAGGCTGCCGCAAAAGCCTTAAAAATAGCGCCAAAAGAAATTAAAAACATTAAATTACACAGGCGTTCGGTTGATGCCAGACACAAGGATGACGTACATTTTTGCTGTTCTGCAACTCTATCGGTTTCGGATGAAAAACGCGCATTATC
>JAFPBM010000164.1 GCA_017424125.1 Clostridia bacterium
AACCAAATCTGTTCAGAGCTCCATACGGAGATTATGATAATGCAATTCTAGATGCTGCTGAAAGCGCCGGAATGTATACAATACAGTGGGACGTTGACTCTCTTGACTGGAAAGATAATGCAACTCCCGAGAGTATCTGTAAAAGGGTAACAAGTAAGGTTAAAAACGGCTCAATTGTCCTTTTCCACAACGACGCCGACCATACCCCAGCGGCACTACCAAACATCCTCAAATGCCTCAAAGATGAAGGGTATGAATTTGTGTTTATTTAAGATTTAATCTATAAAGAAAACTACGAAATAATCCACGACGGAACGCAATGCAAAAAAGACGATGCCCAGTAGCATCGTCTTTTTTATTTGCACTATTTGACCTTGATTCTTATAACATTCAAAAATACATATAAATTTTGTCTATTATACGTTTTTCCAAAAGAAATAAAAAACCGCACAATTGTGCTGAATTTAAGAACAATAATGCTATAAGAATGACGTTTATATGGTTGAAATTGTATATTTTTTAAGTTATAATTTATTAAGTGTAGAAAATTCTGCCAAATAAACGAAAAGGAAAACGATTTATGCAATACGGCTATTTTGATGAAAAAAATCGCGAATATGTCATAACCAATCCTGCAACACCGGCGCCTTGGGTTAACTATTTGGGCGACCCCGCTTACGGTGCAATTGTTTCAAACAATGCGGGTGGTTACAGTTTTGAAAAAAGCGGAGCAAAGGGTAGAATCTTGCGCTACCACTTTAATGACGTGGACGACCCCGGCAGATACGTATATATCCGTGATGATGAGGACGGCGACTTGGCAACCTGTTGGAAAACCGCTTGATACATATAAAAACGAGTGTCGCCACGGCACCGCTTATACCGAAATTACGGCGGAATACCGCGACGTAGTTTCAAAGGTTTTATACTACGTTCCGATGGGAAAAACTTATGAAGTTTGGCGCGTCCGCCTTGAAAACAAAGGTAAAACCGACCGCAAACTTTCTGTTTTCGGTTACTGTGAATTCACAACCGAAAGTGATTATGAAACCGACCAGGTAAATCTTCAGTATTCACAGTTTATTCCAAAAACTTATTTTCACGGCAACCGTATAACAATGGTTTCTAATGAAAACTGCGTTGAAAGATTGAATGGCAGTATTGCAAATTATCGTTTCTTCGGTCTTGCGGGCGCACCCGTTGTGTCTGCAGACGGCGATAAAAAGACCTTCCTCGGAATGTATAACGGCTATGGCAGACCCGCCGCCGTACAAAACGGAAAATGCTCGGGCACAATGTGCTATAACACCAACCCTTGCGGCGCGTTACATACCGAAATTACATTAAAAGCGGGGGAGAGTAAAGAGTTCTTGTTCGCCCTCGGTCAAAAGAATATCGAAGACGCGGCAAAGATTATGGACTCTTATTCGGACGTGTCGGTGGTGGATGCTGAACTTGCCGAACTCAAAGAATATTGGCACGGCAAACTTGATAACTTCCGCGTAGAAACGCCCGATGAAAAGTTTAATGCAATGCTTAATACTTGGAATGCGTTCCAATGTTTTATAACGTTTGTTTGGTCGCGTGCCGCATCGCTTATCTATTGCGGACAACGCAACGGTTACGGATACCGTGATACCGTTCAGGACATTCAAGGTATAATCCACCTTGACCCCGAAAAAGCGAGAGAATTGCTCACGTTTATGCTTTCGGCACAGGTTAATAATGGCGCCGGTCTGCCGCTTGTAAAATATACCCACAATGCCGGTCACGAGGACACGCCCGACGATGATTCCTACGTTCGAGAGACGGGGCATCCGCACTACCGCGCCGACGATGCTATGTGGCTCTTCCCGACAGTTTATAAGTATATTGCCGAAACGGGTAATGCCGCCTATCTTGACGAGGTTATACCCTTTGCAAACAAGGAAGAAGGCACAGTTTACGAGCACTTAAAACGCGCGATTGATTTCACTCTTAATCATTTGGCAGCACACAAAATGCCTGCAGGTCTTCACGCCGATTGGAACGACTGTCTCAGAATGGGTGAAAAGGGCGAATCCACCTTTGTAGCAATGCAACTTTATATGGCAATGAATATATTAAAGGGATTTGCAGAGTATAAAAACGATGCTGAGTGCGTGGATTTCCTTACTGAAAAAGCAGATGAACTATACAATATTATCCAGAAAAACTGCTGGAACGAAGACCGCTTTATACGAGGAATCCGTGAGGACGGTGTGCCTGTGGGCGCCCGTACCGATATTGAGGCAAGTATGTGGCTCAATCCGCAGTCTTGGGGTGTAATTTCGGGTGTTTCTACAAATGAACAAGCGGAAATTTCACTCGAAAAGGTACACGAAATTCTCAATACACCGTACGGCGTATCACTTCTTTATCCGCCGTATGAAAAGCACTTCTTCCCGGGTGCTTTGATGGCGCTGTTTAACCCATATACAAAGGAAAACGGCGGTATTTTCTCTCAACCGCAAGGTTGGCTTATTCTTGCCGAATCTCTTATGGGCCACGGCAACCGCGCATATGAATATTTCTGCGAATCTTCACCCGCTTATATGAACGATAAGGCCGAAATCCGCGTCCTTGAGCCGTATGTTCACGGACAGTTTACCGAAAGCAAAGGTTCTCCTTTTGCGGGAAGGTCGCACGTTCATTGGCTCACAGGTACGGCATCTACCGTTATGGTTGGCTGTGTTGAGGGAATTTGCGGTATGCGTCCGGGCATTGACTATATTGATATTTGTCCCGCACTTCCCGCAGAGTGGAAGAGTATCAAAATTGATAAAGTCTTCCGTGGCAAAAAACTGCATATAACCGTTCTTAATCCCGATGCAAAGCAGGGCAAGGTAACGAATTGTGTTGTAAATGGGGAGAAACTTGACGGTTACAGAATTCCTGTATCAATGTTAAAGGATGAAAACGAAATCGTAGTTAATTACTAATAAAAAAGACGGCGAATCATCGCCGTCTTTTTCTTGCAAATTATGCGGTTTTTGATATAATATAAACGCGAGGTGATTTTATGCCGATTGTAGAAAATGTTAAGCATGTTTTCGAACCAAACCCATTAGCGTGCGGTCAAGCGGTGCTTTCTATGCTTTCGGGCGATAGCGTTGAAAACGTTATGAAAGTTGTGAAAACCGACCGAGAAACGACGCTAAAAGATATGTTTTCAGCGCTTGATTTTTACGGCATAAAATATAGCCGAGAACGCAAAGCCGTCAGGAAAAAACAAGATTTGCCAAGCGTTTGTATTTTAAGTTTGGAAACACCGCATTGTTGGCATTGGTCGCTTTATTTTGAAGGCGTTTTTTTCGACCCCGAGTATGGCGTTTTAGCGGATTTTCC
>JAFPBM010000165.1 GCA_017424125.1 Clostridia bacterium
ATGCCGCATCGGGCGAGAGAGTAAGCGCCTCTCTTTCTGCTACCGTGAAAAGCCTGTCGCAAATATCCTTGTGGTCTATACGTTTGAAATCGAAACGCTGACAGCGCGACAAAATCGTAGCGGGAAGTTCGTTAACTTCGGTAGTCGCGAGGATAAATATAACGTGTGCGGGCGGCTCTTCAAGCGTTTTAAGCAGAGCGCTAAACGCCGCTTTTGAAAGCATATGCACTTCGTCTATGATGTAAACGCGGTATTTTGCGTTTGCGGGGGTAAAGGTTATTTGGTCACGAAGTTCTCTGACGTCGTCAACACCGTTGTTAGAAGCCGCGTCAAGTTCGACAATATCCATAACCTCGCCCGATAAAATTGCGCGACAAGCCGCACATTCACCACACGGGTCACCGTTTTGCAGATTTTCACAGTTAACGGCACGTGCCAAAATCTTGGCGCAACTTGTTTTACCTGTTCCGCGTGTTCCCGTAAAGAGATAAGCATGGGAAAGTTTACCCTCGGACAGTTCGTTTTTAAGGGTTTCGGTAATATGCGATTGACCGACAACGTCTGAGAACGTAAGCGGTCTATATTTTCTGTATAATGCTTGATACATACTATCACCCTTTCTAAAATTAATGCGTACCCAAGTGTACGAACAGACCGATTTACTGCAGCGCATAGGACGTCCGCTTAATGCTGCTCGGTTCCCCGCCTGACATGGTTCACAGGGCCCCATCGCACAGGACCCGCCTGTTCGCACGCTTCGGTACGCACTTTTGGTATTATACTATATTTTTTACAAATTTACAATAGTTTTCAAAAAATATTGTAATTCTCATTAAAAAAAGTTATAATATCTATTAATATAACTTTTAATACGGAGGTAGTATTATGAAAAGAGTAGAAATCAGTGCACTTTACGATTTGACACATACCGTTGCGGGCGAATATCTTGCGGGATATAAATATCCTTGGGAAGCGCTTAAAGGCATCGGCGATTTTATAAAAGCACTTGGCGAAACGCTTGACCCTACGGTGTTTGAAAAACGCGGCGAAAACGTCTGGGTTGCAAAGAGCGCAAAGGTTGCGTCTACTGCGTTTCTTGGCGAAAACTGCATAATTGATGAAAATGCCGAGGTCAGACATTGCGCCTTTATCCGAGGCAATGCACTCGTCGGCAAGGGAACAGTTGTCGGCAACTCGACAGAACTTAAAAACGTAATTTTGTTTGATAACGTTCAGGTGCCGCACTATAACTACGTAGGCGACTCTATTTTGGGATATCGTTCACATATGGGCGCGGGTTCAATAACCTCTAACGTTAAGTCGGATAAAACTCTCGTTGCTATTAACGTGGAGGGCGAAAAATACGGAACAGGTATTAAGAAAATCGGCGCAATGCTCGGCGATTTTGTTGAGGTTGGTTGCGGTTCTGTTTTGAATCCGGGAACCGTTATCGGTAAAAATTCCAATATATATCCGCTTTCTTCGGTGCGCGGATTTGTGCCGCAAAACAGCATTTATAAAAAGCGCGGAGAGGTAGCAGAAAAACGTTAAACGGGGGATATTATGGAAAAATGGGACGTTCTTAATTCCCGCGGCGAACCCACAGGCAGACGCGTAAACCGCGGCAGAAGAGCCATTTTGCGCTCAGGCGAATACCATTCGGTTGTTCATATCTGGATATTGGATAGCCGCGGCAGACTGCTTATTCAGCGCCGAAGCGAAAAAAAGCATCTTATGCCGGGCGAGTGGGCGGCAACGGGCGGTGCCACAATAGCGGGTGAAACGCCTTTTGCGTCGGCACGGCGCGAACTTTTTGAAGAACTTTCAATATATTCGGACGAAAATTCGCTTAAAAAGATTGCAACCATAAAGCGCAGAAACTCTATTCTTACCATTTGGAAGATTATAAAAGACGTGCCCGTAGGCGCTCTGCGTTTGCAAAAAAGCGAGGTAGCCGAGGTACGTTGGGTAACGCGAGAAGAACTTGAAAGAATGATTGCGGACGGGCTTTACCATAATTACGGACGCGAATATTTTGATATTGTTTTTGATGCGCTTTATGAAAACAAAGAAGAAAAAGCGCTAAAGGAGATTTAGTATGAGTTTATCGGTGGAGGGACAAAAGTGTCCTGTATGCCACGCATATCTTTTTGATGATGACGACGTAGTATATTGCCCAATATGCGGTGCACCGCATCACAGAGACTGTTATAACGCTATCGGTCATTGTGCATTGGAAGATAAACACGGCACGGATGAGCAATATGATGCGTCCGTCTATAAAAGGGAAGAAACAAGCGAAGAACAGGAAGAAAAGGCGGAGGAAAGCAACGTTGTCCGTTGCCGCTTTTGCGGAAATGAAATGGAAGATGATGCGAACTTTTGTCCGCATTGCCGCGCCCCGCGTGAGAATGCAACAGCCAATCCGTTCGGTGATATAAAAAAAGATACGGTTTTAGAGGACGGGATAGTTGCAGAAGAACTTGCCCGTTTTACGCTTATAAATCCGTCGCGTTACGTCAGAAAATTTTTCTCACTGAATAAGAAAAACCGCGTTTCGTGGAACTGGGCAGCGTTTTTATTTCCTTGTGAATGGTCGCTTTACCGCAAATGTTACAAGTCGGGTATTTTGATGGGCATTTTGCTTGTTGCAGCGGCACTGCTTACGATGCCTATGGAAAAGGCGCTTTCACAGTTTGTGCTCGATAATGCAAACTATCAGCAGGTGATGGCGTTGTTGCTCGAAAACAGTGATAAAATAGGTCTTTTACCAATGGTTTTATCACTCGTTAGCGGCGCAATTACGCTCGGCGTTCGTATTTTTGCGGGTGTTTTCGGTGACTATATTTATCGCGGTACCGCAATAGAGCGCATAAAAGCAATTAACTCATCGCCCGATGAAAAGGACGACCTTTACCGCAAAATGGGCGGGGTTAATATAATTTTATTTCTTGTGGCGTATATCGCAAGAAGTTATATTCCTGCCATTATATTTATGTTTTTGGGGTGAAATAAATGGAAAACAAAATCTGCAAAGAATGCAATACCGTAAACGAAAGCGATTATAAATACTGTAAAAACTGCGGCGCTTTGTTGCCCGCAGAAGAGCAAAAGACCGAAACGGTTTATGAAAACGCTACATATAATTATAACCCCTTTGTAAGTGATGAAATAGACGGTGTAAAAACCGAAGATTTAGTTCGCTTTGTTGGTAAAAACGCCGATAAAATCGTGCCCAAAATGGCACTTATGGAGGCGGCAAAAAGAAAAACTTCTTTTTGTTGGCCCGTCTTTATATTAACCTTTTTGTTCGGTCTTTGCGGTGCGGCGTTTTGGTTTTTATACCGCAGAATGTATAAGTGGGGAATTGCACTTCTGGTGGTATCGCTTTTACTGTCCGCGGGTAAAACCGTATTGACTGTAAACACAATGGAAGGCTTTTTGGCAGGATATTTTGATGTACTTGAAAATTATACCGCGAATGCGGATATGACGAGATTGCAACACGATATAAATTCACTTTTAACAGGGGACGAACTGCTTGGCGCTACGCTTGTGTCAAACGTTCTTAACGCTCTGCGTTTAGGCATTTCAATCCTTATGGCACTTTTCTCACTACATATATATAAGTGTCACGCCACAAGCAAAATTAAATCCTACGGCAGACCGCTTACCGATATAGAACTTATGCTGTCAGGCGGAACCTCTGGTGGCGCACTCGCCGTCGGAATAGTGCTTTATGCTATGGCAACCGCAACGCTTTCGGTTATACTGACAATATCTTTCTTGGCGGTGCTTTTATGAAATACACCACCCTTTTATTTGACAATGACGATACGCTGATGGATTTTCTTGACGCCGAGCGTCAGGGAATCGAGCGTACATTTAAGGAAAACGGCATACCGTATACCGAAGAACTCTTAAAATCCTACAGTGCAATAAATCTGAGCCTTTGGAAACTTTTTGAAAAGGGCGAAATTGCGAAAGAAAAGATATATACAGAGCGTTTTAGGCTTTTTTCCGAAAAACACGGCATACCGCTTGATGAAAACAAAATTGCGAAAGAATATTTCAGTAACCTGCAGTACGGACATAAATGTATAGACGGCGCATACGAACTCATATCAAATCTTTATAAAGATTATGACATATATGTAATAACCAACGGTGAAAGCAATACACAGGCAAAACGAATCAAGGATTCGGGACTTTTGCCGTTTTATAAGGGCGTTTTTGTATCTGAAAAAACGGGTTACCAAAAACCGCATATTGAGTATTTTAATTACGTCTTTGCTCGCATAAACGAAAAGGATAAATCCAAAATACTCGTAATCGGTGATTCGCTGTCGTCGGATATAAAAGGCGGTATAAATGCGGGGCTTGATACCTGTTGGTATAACCCAAAAGGCGCCGTTTCGGGCGATATTCAACCAACTTATGAAATACACAACCTTAGTGAACTTTATAATTGTTTATAAAAAAACACCGCTTCGGCGGTGTTTTTTATACGCCAAAATTAAAAATCGCAAGTGAGCATTTGGGAGAAAACAAGAGAAAACGAGAGAAAAAACGAGTTCTCGGATTATAAATTAAAATTTTCAAAAAAAGGTGTTGACAAGTGTATTTGGGTGTGATATTATATCCAAGCACGAAAAAATTATGGAGGTTTAGTTTATGTCAACATTTATGGCTAACGCAAACACCCTTCAGCGTAAATGGTACGTAATTGACGCAGCAGGCAAACCGCTTGGACGTGTTGCCGTTAAAGCTGCTGATTTACTTCGCGGTAAGGGCAGACCTGACTTTACACCTCACGTTGACTGCGGCGATTTCGTTGTAGTACTCAACGCAGAAAAGGCTGTACTCACAGGTAAAAAACTTGAAAAGAAATACTATCAGCGTCATACAGGTTATATCGGCGGTCTTAAGGAAACACAGTATGCAACCCTTATGAGAACCCGTCCGGAACTTGCTATGGAACTCGCAGTAAAGGGTATGGTACCCGACACAACAATCGGCCGCAAGGCTCTCACACGTTTGCACGTATATCGTGGCGCAGACCACAAGCATGCAGCACAGAAGCCTGAAACGCTTGAATTTTAACGAGAGGAGACAGAATAATGTTTGAAGGTAAGCCTTATTTCTATGGCACAGGCAGAAGAAAGAGTTCTGTCGCTCGTGTTCGCGTTTACAGCGGCACAGGTAAAATCACAATCAACAACCGTGATATAGACGATTACTTTGGTCTTGAAACACTCAAGTTAATCGTTCGTCAGCCCCTCGCTCTCACCGAAACAGCAGACAAGTTTGACGTTGTTTGCACAGTTGTCGGCGGCGGCGTAACAGGTCAGGCTGGTGCAATCCGTCACGGTCTTTCCCGCGCACTGCTTCAGTACGATGCAGAACTCAGAAGCGCACTCAAAAAGGCAGGCTTCTTAACACGCGACCCGAGAATGAAGGAACGCAAGAAGTACGGCCTCAAAGGCGCACGTCGCGCACCCCAGTTCTCAAAACGTTAGTATTTTACTACACGAACATCAAAACCCCGAAACCATTTTTGGTTTCGGGGTTTTCTTTTTTGTGTTTATTTTTTAATGTTTACAACACTATAATATAGCGTAACTAGTCCTGCACTTAATAGCGCACCGCCTATAATGTCAGTAACCCAGTGTACGCCTGAAACAAGTCTGCCAATTACCATAAATCCAATAAACAAAGCGATAGAAACACACAGTGTTTTTCTGCAAATTTTATTTTTTATCCGTGTCTTTATCTGCATTATCGCGGTGGGCATAACCGTCAGTACAAGCAGTGTTGTTGAAGACGGGTAAGACACCTCTAAATATCCGTTTATAAGCGTGGGACGATAATTTATAACAACGTTTTCAAATAAAATATAAAGGGCAATTACCAAAAGATAAAATCCGCCAAGGGTAAGAATGCTGTAATCTACCTTTAATATGTTTTTGCGTTTAATCCATTGTGCAAGACCTAGGAAAGCGAACATAAGCGCCACGAAAACAGGTACAAGCCCCAACCAATCGGTAATGGTGTAGAGTGTCATATTAACGCCCGTAAGGTTGTGGAAAAATCCGTTCAAGATTGCAAACCCAACGCAACTTTCTTGCGGCCCGATTGGTTTTACATCAATAAAACTTATAAGCACCGTCCATAAAATAAAGGACAAAATCAAACAAACCGCCATAGAAAAATTTCTTTTAGTTTTCATTTTTATAACCTACCTTTTGTGTTTTTTTACATTTTAAGGGTAGGATATAAAAATTAAAAGAAACGGGGCGTCACAAACGCGATACCGTTCGTGTCATCGCGTTTTTATGAGAATTAAAATCTTTATTGCAAGGAAAACAAAAAGCAAAACCGCCGCATAAGGTTGCAGACCGAGAACCAAAAGAATTGCCGATATAGCGGTTAATGTTAGCGAGGTTTTGTGTTTGACTTTTTCTAAAAAAGGTTTATGATAATTTTGCAAAGCGAGTGTTAAAATGCCCGTTAATATAGTAAGGGTAACAAGCACTAAATAGAGCACCTTCAAATTGCCTTGTAGCGATAAAAGCGAAACGGCGCTAACCGCGTCACCTGACCTTTGCGCAAAAAGCGGAAAGAAGAAAAGCAGGGAAGACGCAATATCCAGTATTCCGAAAAGTATATCGCAAAACGCGTTTTCTTTTTTCTCTGCAATATTAAGCATTTCGCCGCCCGACAAAAGTTCGTCAACCGTAATATCAAAAAAGTCGGCAATCTGTTTTAAGGATTCAATGTTTGGAAACCCTCTGCCTGATTCCCATTTTGAAACGGCGGTGCGGGAAACAAAAAGCGCCTTTGCGAGTTCTTCTTGCGTAAGTCCTTTTTGCCGTCTTAAAGTTTGTAGTTTATCAGAAAATTCCATAACAACACTCTTTCAAAGGTTTGAATAAATTGTAACACAAAAATGTGAGGATGAAAAGTTTTTTATTTTATAACATTTTTAGCAAAAAACATATTGCGCACAGGGACTATATATAGTATAATATATGCTATAAGAAAGGTGGCAAGTCCTATGAATGCAATAGTTGGCGGAAAAATAATATTAAAGGATAAAATACTTGAAGATTATGCATTGCTTTATACCGACGTTATAGAGGGCGTTGTTCCCTGTGATGCGGTACCGAGTGATGCGGAAATTATAAATGCAAAGGGCGGATACGTTTCACCCGGACTCATTGATTTGCATATTCACGGCTATCTGCGTTGTGATGTTTGTGACGGCAAGGAAGAAAGCATCCGCACAATAAGCGAAGGGCTTCTTAAAAACGGCGTAACGGGCTATCTTCCCACCACAATGACCGAAAGTATGGAAACAATTGAAACCGCGCTTTCGGTTTGCAGAGAATTAAAAGAAGAAAGCAAAACTTGGAAAGGCGCCGAAATTTTGGGTGTTCATGCAGAGGGACCGTTTATAAGCGAGAGCAAAAAAGGCGCACAGGACGCAAAGTATATATTAAAACCCGATGCGGATTTTGTTAAGAAGTATGCCGATATTATAAAGATTATAACGTTGGCGCCCGAAGAGGATGATGCCAACTTTACAGCCATACGCGAAATCACGCGTGATACCGACGTGGTAGTCTCAATGGGACATACAAGCGCAGATTATGAAACCGCTGTCTCAGGTGTTAAAGCGGGTGTATCCCACGCAACACACCTCTTTAATGCAATGACACCGCTTTCGCACAGAGCCCCCGGTGTTGTCGGCGCCGCACTGATAGAGGACGTCAGTTGCGAACTTATTGTTGATACCGTCCACGTTGACAAAAATCTTTATGACCTTTTGTGGAAACAAAAGGGAAGAAAACTTGTGTTTATAACCGATTGTCTTCCCGCGGGTGGTCTGCCCGTCGGCGAATACACGTTGGGTGGACAAAAAATATTCTATGACGGCACAATCTGCCGTTTGGAAGACGGAACTATAGCGGGTAGCGTTTTGCACCTTAATCACGGTGTTTGGAACGTTTATAAAAATTCAAATATACCGCTTTATGAGTGTGTAAACTGCGCCTCGCTCAACCCTGCCACAACGCTTGGAATTGAAGAGCGCAAGGGTTCGCTTGAAACAGGCAAGGACGCAGATATTGTAATAACCGATGAGAATTTTGAGGTTAAATGTACCATAATCAAAGGAGAGAAAAAATATGAATCTTAAAGTAAAAGCAAAATTAGACCCACAGTTTAGTCCGCTGTCGCTAGTCTGCCGCGAAATGCGTGAAAACACAAAAGATAACGGACAGGATATAGTTGTTGCGGTTGTTCGCAACAAGGGTTATACACAAACATATAAAACCC
>JAFPBM010000166.1 GCA_017424125.1 Clostridia bacterium
CTCTACGAGAATAACCCTGTCGGCGCAGTCGGCTTTGGCAAAGTTAAGCGCGAAAAGGTGCTGACTTTTCTTATAAACGGGTGTATCCTGCGTGTTGACATATTTGCCCTGTGCTTTATCGTCGCCGGGACGGGCGCGGCCGCTAAAGGCAATACAATTTCCGCGAAGATTAAATATCGGGAACATTACCCTGTTTCTGAAACGGTCAAAATATGTACCGCGGCTGCTTTGTGATATAACGTTTGCCTGCATCATATCGGCAATCGAAAAGCCCTTGCTTTTGAGATACTTTAGCAGAGAATCCCAAGAATCGGGTGCGGCACCCAAACCGAAACGCTTTATTGTAGCTTCGGTCAGTCCTCTGCCTTTCAGATAATCAAGCGCCCATTTTCCGCCCTCTGACATAAGGTAAGAATAATAAAAACGGGCGGTTTCCCTGTTTATTTCATATATTCTGTTTTTAAGTTCCTGCATTGAGTTGTCATAACCACTATCTTCGGGGATTGTAATACCCGAACGGTCGGCAAGAAGTTTTACCGCTTCCATATAGTCAAGATTTTCAATAAGACTTATAAAAGTTATGACATCTCCGCCCGCACCGCAACCGAAACAGTAAAAGGAACCGTTTTCGGGATAGACGGTGAAAGACGGTGTTTTTTCATTATGGAAAGGACAAAGTCCCACCAAGTTTTTACCCCTGCGGCGCAGATTTACGTACTGCGAAATTACCGATTCTATATCGTTACGGTACTTTATTTCAAGTTTTAAATCTTCTGTTAACGACGGCAAACCTACACCTCCCAGAATTTCGGTATAAATATATCCGAATATACCGTTACGGCGTAATGGTCGGTCATTCCCGAAACGTAGTCTGCGGCGGCACGCACGGCGCCTTCGCTATCGCGCACCTTGGCGTATTCACCCGTCAGTTTTTCGGGGTTTTTAAGCATATAATCGAATATGCCCGTAATAATCCCGTCAACCTTGGTTTCTTCGTTTTTTGCCTTCGGGTTCCTATATACGTTTGAAAACAAAAACTCGTGCAAATCATCAAAATATTTTGCAGTTTTCTCGTCCATCAAGATATCTTCTGCGCTATTGCGCACTACCGATGTGACAAGAGTGTTTATGCGCTGACTTTTTGTAGTGCCGAGTGCTGAAACAATATCACTCGGTATGTCGTCAGCCGATATAATTCCGCCGCGTACGGCATCGTCAATATCGTGATTTATGTAAGCAATGCGGTCAGATATGCGAACAACGCGCCCCTCAAGCGTTTTGGGCAGTTCACCTTTTGTGTGGTTTTTAATGCCGTCGAGCACCTCTTCGGTTAAATTAAGTCCGCGCCCCTCGCGTTCGAGCAGACGGCAGACTCGCACACTCTGTTCGTAGTGTGTGAAATCAAACGGCAGGCATTTATCAAGCGCACGCTCACCCGCGTGACCAAACGGGGTATGTCCCAAATCGTGTCCGAGTGCAATTGCCTCGGTCAAATCCTCATTAAGTCGCAAAGAGCGCGAGATTGTGCGCGCAATCTGTGCCACTTCCAACGTATGGGTGAGTCGTGTGCGGTAATGGTCAGACTCGGGCGATAAGAATACCTGTGTTTTATGTTTTAAACGGCGAAACGCTTTGCAATGAATAATCCTGTCGCGGTCGCGCTGAAAGGACGTGCGCATATCGCACGGTTCTTCAAAAACCGCTCTGCCCTTTGTGTTTTCGCTCAAAACCGCATATTGCGACAAGGTTTCGCGCTCGATACGCTCGGTTGTTTGTCTGATATTTTCCACATTATCACCCCTTCTACTTTATTATTAGATTTTTTTCATCAAAAGACTTTATTTTTCAAATAAATTTTTTCTTTTTTCGTGTCTATCTGTACTTTTCCGTAAAAAACCTTATGAAGTGTTTCTAAAAACGCATCTTCTTCGGTATCTATTACGGCAATAGTTACGGCAACCTCTTCGGTAAAATCGGTGTCCACAATCTCACCGAAACGGGCTATGGTTTTGGTTAAATACTCATAGTCCGAATACGCACAGGTAAGCGTGTATTTGGTAGACGGCACAACCGTCACTTTTTTTGCATCCTCGAGCGACATTTTTGCCGACGAAGAATAGGCGCGCACAAGTCCGCCTGTGCCAAGCAACACTCCACCGAAATAGCGCGTTACAACAACACAAACATCTGTAACTCCGCTACCGACAATTACGTCTAAAATCGGTTTACCCGCGGTGCCATGCGGTTCACCGTCGTCCGAAAAACGCGTTAATCCGTCCTTTAGACTGTAAGCAAAAACGTTATGACGCGCATCGTGAAACTGGGCGCGTTTTTTGGCAATGAACTCTGCCGCTTCACCCTCTGTTTCAACGTGCGCGGTTACGGCTATAAAACGCGAACGTTCTACTGTTATTTCACGTTCGCAAAGTCCGTCTACGGTTACGTAATTTTCCACACCGACACCTCCGATGATAAAATAAAACCGCACCCTGTGCGGATGCGGTCCTTTTTAGCGTTAGTTTTCTTCTATGCCGAAACGCTTCTTGAAACGGTCTACTCGGCCACCTGTGTCTACCAGCTTTTGTCTGCCGGTGAAAAACGGATGACATTTTGAGCAGATATCCAAACGAATATTCTGCTTGGTCGACCTAGTCTCAAACTCTGCACCACAAGCACACTTAACAACTACCGTGTCGTACTGTGGATGAATACCTTCTTTCATACCGTCACCCCTTTCAAATCTCGATAACATATGAATGATAACACAAACAAAACAAAAATGCAAGAAAAAATTTTATTTTAACCCAAAAATTTTATTTTTGATTTTTTCGTAGACTTCAACTATTTTGAATTTAACAACAAATTTCTGACTGTTCTTGGCAATATTGACCGCGCTATCGGACGCGGTATCTGAAAGGTCACCTGCCGCACCGACGCAAATGCTTGGGAAAATTACGCACCACCAGTTTTTTCCTTTGGCTTTGCCGATTTCCAAAACCAGAGCATCGTAAACCCCCGCGGGAAGACTGAAATCGTCATACTCCCTTGTATCAAAAAAGGTTTTATCC
>JAFPBM010000167.1 GCA_017424125.1 Clostridia bacterium
AAGAATCTTTTCGCCCTCTGCCACACGCATTACGCGAACGCCCTTGGAAGGACGGGCAAAGGTGCTGATTTCTGCCGCGGCAATACGGATTATAATGCCATTAGAAGCAATCATAATAATATCGTCATCGTCGGTTACCGAAAGAACGGTACAAACGTCGCCGTATTTAGCGGTGTTATAGTTTGTAACACCCTGTCCGCCGCGTGACTGCAGACGGTAATCTTCAGAAAGCGAACGTCTGCCGTAACCTGTTTCGGTTACTGTCAGAATTATAGAGTCATCGTTGATTCCTGTCATTCCGACAACACAGTCGTCGTTTTTAAGTTTGATAGCGCGAACGCCGTGTGCAGTTCTGCCCATTTCACGCGCATCCTGTTCGGCTATGCGGATAGATTTACCCTTTTTGGTTGCAATAAGCAACTCTTCTTCGCCCGTTGTGAGTTTAACAAATGCGAGTTCGTCATTCTCGTCAAGGTTAATTGCAATAATACCTGTTGAACGGGTGTTTTTATAAGCCGAAAGCGCAGTACGCTTAATGGTGCCGTTTTTGGTAACCATTACAACGTAGCCGTTCTCATATTCCTTAGTTACAGGCAGAATACGTGTAATCTTTTCGCCCGGCATAAGCGGGAGAAGGTTTACAATGTTAAGTCCCTTTGCCTGTCTGCTACCCTCAGGAATTTCATACGCTTTCATTCTGTACACTCTGCCAAGATTTGAAAAGAGCATAATGGTATCGTGTGCCATACAGATGAACATATTTTCAACGATATCATCCTCACGCGTGGTCATACCCGTAATACCTCTGCCGCCCTTATGCTGAACGGAATAAGTATCGGTTGTAACGCGCTTGATATAGCCGTTTTGTGTTTTTGTGAGAACACACTCGTCGTTGGGGATAAGGTCTTCAATATCAACTTCACCCGCAACGTCCGAAATCTCTGTTCTGCGGTCGTCGGAGAAACGGTCGCGAAGGTTGAGAGCCTCTGTCTTAACAATATCAAGAATTCTCGACTGTGATGCCAAAATTGCCTCACATTCTTTAATAAAGTCGAGTTTTTCTTGCAGTTCGTCAAGAATCTTCTGTTTTTCCATACCCGCAAGTTTACCGAGTTGCATCTGAACGATAGCCGTCGTCTGAATATCGTCAAGGCCGAAACGGTCGGTAAGCGCCTGTTTACTCTCAGGAATAGTCTTGCTTCCGCGAATGATTGCAATAACCTCATCAATGAAATCAAGCGCGATTTTAAGTCCCTCTAAAATGTGGGCGCGTTCCTCTGCCTTGCGCTTATCGTAAGCGGTACGGCGGCGGATAATGTCACACTGGAAGTCAATGCAGTTTTGTAACATCTCTTTAAGTGTAAGCACCTGCGGTTTGCCGTTAACAATTGCAAGTAAAATAGCACCAAAGGTGGTCTGCAAAGACGTGTATGAATAGATTTTGTTAAGAACAACCTGCGGATTGGCATCCTTTTTAACGTCAACTATAATACGGATACCGCCGTCACGTTTTGAAGAATAGTCAACAACGTCGTCAATACCTTCAATACGCTTATCAGCCGCAAGGTCGTATATGTTTTTAACAAGGTCTTTTTTACGTACTTTATAAGGAATTTCAGTAATAACTATACGGAATTTGCCGTTGCGGGTTTCCTCGATTTCTGCTTTACCGCGAACAATAATTTTACCGCGGCCCCTAGCATAAGCGGCACGAATTCCTGCGCGGCCCATAATGGTACCGCCTGTGGGGAAGTCGGGTCCTTTGATGTACTGACAGATTTCCGACAAATCTGCATCGGGATTGTCAATAAGACAGCACATACCGTCAATAACCTCGCCCAAATTGTGCGGAGGAATTTCGGTTGCCATACCAACGGCAATACCCGAAGAACCGTTTACAAGAAGTTGCGGGAAACGAACGGGCAATACCTCAGGTTCTTTCAAACGGTCGTCAT